>NZ_JAJDKA010000027.1:0-37724 GCF_020589945.1 Faecalibacillus sp. MSK20_93
AATATTTTAGAGGGAATACTGATTCCACATCAATATCCCCCTTAATAATTTAGAGCGAATTTCGCTAAAGCACTCGATTATTTAGAGCGCCCTTTTTAGTTTAAATAGAAAGGAATCATAAAATGAATAAAGTAGACAAAATTAGAAAGATCAATAATAAAATAGTCAGTAAAAATAAGATTGATTCTTTTGAAAGACAATTGATTAATCTTATGAATGGTTTATATGATATGAACTACCCTATGATTATATCTAATACACCAAATGCTTAAATTACATTGATGAAATAGATGAAAATAAAATATTGATTATAAACCCTTATAAAGTTATAAAAATAAATAATGAACATGAAATAGGAAGTTCTTTTATAATGAATATTTATGATATGCTTTCAACTAGTTTATTTGCCATGGATTCAATTACCCAACCAACAAGTAAAGTAATAGTTCTTGATGAATTAGATGAAAGAGATGGTAGCCCTATTATAGCTATATGTAGATATGATGCTAAAAGAGGTGGTTTTGACCTTAATCAAATTACTTCTATATACGGCAAAGAAAAATTCAATTCATTAATCATAAATACATTAAATGCTAATAAAAAATTTGAATTAAATACTAATTATCCAAAAAATGAATTAAAAGAAAAAATAGAACAACTTGCTAGGCACACAGGGCTCCAATTGCCCAACTGCGTAGCATATGCTCTATCTAAAAATCATGATAGAACATGTTTTACTAAAAGTCAAGTTGAAAAAGATTTATTTATCAAAGTTCAATCAGATAATAAATTAACACTAAAAGAATTTATGAATTATTTCAATCTGACATATAAAATAATTGATGACAACTTGTATTTTTTTGATTCAGAGGATACAAACATAGAAACTCACCCACCCTATGATATAGATGAAATTGGTATTGCAAATTTAATTAACGATCTTAATGGATATTATGAAAAATACATATTTAAAGACTTATCACTTAAATTAGCATACACACATCATGTTGATACTTCAAATATGAATTACATTCAAATGTACGAGTATGTAAAAACACATAATCTTGATTATTATATGGATATAATGCCCTATCTATTCGGTGAAAAAAAATTAAATATTGAAGAACTGAATGATAATATTCAACTTGAAGAATCTATAGACATTTTTGAAATTGCAAAAACTAATGAAGAATTAGATATTGAAAGTGATTTAGAAATATAAAAGAGCCAAGTTGGCTCATTTCATTTTCATCTATAAAGGAGACTACAAAATGAAACTGTTAACAAAAGAACTTGAAAAAAAATTTGAAAAATATCCATTATACAGTCAAGATGGAAAAGGACTTGATGCTGAAGTAATTGCAAAGTTTTATAATCCATACGGACATGGTACATGGCTTATTACTGAAGGAGACAAACAGGAAGATGGAGATTATTTAATGTTTGGATATGTACAATTAAGTAATCCACATGATGCCGAATTTGGCTATGTTACATTAAAACAGCTAGAAAGCATTGAAATAAAAGCAAAACTGAATGGTATTCCCTTTACGATAGGTTCTATCGAAAGAGATATACATTTACCAGAACATTGTAATTTAAAACAGGCTATGGAATTAAGTGATATTGAAGTACCTCAGTTTTTAATAGATATGCAAGAAGAAACTGATGAAGTCTATGAAGATGAAGAAATAGAAATCTAAAAAGAGCCATGTTGGCTCTTTTTTGACAAAGAAAGGAGCTACCTATATGATAAACATTCTACTTAATAATGATTACCCACTAAAAGGAAATCTAAATTATTTTGAAGCCTATATGTTTGCTACTACTGAAAGACATTACAATAAACATTACATAATGAAAGGTAATATTCATTTATTTGATGGCACTAAAGATGAAGAAAAAATCTTTTCAATGGTTGAATTAGATAATAGAAAGAAAGCATTGAAAGAGTTCAATGTTTCTAATAAAGAAGATTTTGAAGATAACTTTTCACCTGAACATTATTCAGTAGTTCTCATTGATTTTGAAGATGAAGATAATAATTACAATATTGATGAAGTTGATGAAATATATAAACTCATTTTAAGTGAATACAGTAAATTTCTTAAAGAGAATAAAAGAAAAGGTGCATTAGTACCCCACTTTTTCCAACATGATAGAATACCTCATTTGCATCTTATTTACCAAAAACAAGAGAGCAATGAATTTGTAAACCATCTATATAAAGTTTTTGGAGTTGAAGAATAATGAACACTATTCAAATGAATTTATTCGACTACTTTTATGAAGATGAATCATTTACAATTAAGGAAGCAACCGAAGTTATTAATACAGTCAAAGATATGAAAGTCAATGATGAATCTGTCAGAACTAGAATCTATGAAGGTGTTGAACGAGGAATATTTTCTAAAATAAGTAGAGGTGTATATCAAGTAACTTCCCAAATTAAAGGAAAAGAAACAAGATGTCTTTTAATAAATGGTGATGGTAGAGATTTAAGCAGTATTCCTGATAAAAGCATTGATGGCATTGTTACGGATCACCCCTATTCACTAGTTAAATCATTGAAAGGCGGAAATAGAAACTTTGCAAAATATGAGCTTTTTAGATATGAACAAAATGATTTTACTGAAAAAAAACGTGTATTAAAAGAGGGAGCTTTCCTTGTTGAATTTCTTCCAGAAGAAAATGAAGATAACATGGAATATCTCTACAGTATCAAAAAAATGGCAAAAGATGCTGGATTTAGATATTACTCTAAGGTTTCATGGTCAAAAGGAACTTTTGTAAGCAATACTGGTAGAAAATCAAGCAACTGTGAAGATGTCCTGATTTTCTCAAATGGCAAACCTAGAGAGTTGAGATTAAATCAAAAAAGAAATCTTCAAATTGCAAGAGAAAACAAATTAGATGTAAAAGGTAAAAGTTCTTATGAAGTTAGAGATATATTAGAAAAACATGGGTTAGAAATTCACTATATGTCTGGAACATCTAAAATGCTTCCTACCGCATTTGACTATCAACCAGCAAAAGCAAAAGAAAAAATACACCCTGCCGAAAAACCAGTTGAACTTTTAGAAGATATTATTCATTGCATTTCAAAGCCTTATGAATTGCTTTTAGACCAATTTGGCGGTTCAGGGAATTTTGCTATTGCTTCTCTCAATACAAATCGTAATGTAATTGTTATAGAAAAAGATGAAGAAACCTATGATAAGATGAAAGAAAACATTTTAAATAATAGTAATGATACAGTTCAAGAAGATAAAGAAAATACTATTGAAATAGAATTATAATAAAGAGCCAACATGGCTCTTTTAACTTTAATCAATAAAAAAGAAAAGAGGAAATAATTATGTACGTATGTTTTAAACAAGATTTAAAAAGAAATGTAAGCTATGTCGGAAATACTGACACAATGGCCATCGGTTATGTTGAGGAAATCATTAATATCTCTGATACAGTCGATGAAGAACTTGTAAAGGAACTTGATGAAGATATGACTGTAAAATTAATGAAAGAAGGTCTATGTGATGTCGAAGAATAGTAAGAAAAAGTGGACACCTACTCCAGAACAACTTGAAAAGTATAAGAAACAGGTTGAAGAAACTAAAGAACTGTCAAAAACAGCCATAAGAGATATTTTTGATAATTATAGAACCGACCAAGACAAGATGATAGAATACTTTCTATTTTCATCACGATTCTATAACTATTCACCTAGAAATACCGCAATGATTTTTCAACAAAACCCTCATGCTACATTTGTTCAATCAAGTGCATCATGGGTAAAGATGGGAGCTTATCCAAAAAAAGGAACACATGGAGCAAGTATTCTCGTTCCACAAACAAAGAGATTCATAATTGCTGATAAAGAAACAGTACTGAAATACCAAAAAATCTCTGATAATTATAAAGATACGATTCTTACAACAAACGCACAATATATTGCAGTAGCTTTATCCGAAGCATGTGCTGAAATCAAAGAAAAAGCTAAGGCTGGTGAGTATGATATAAAAGAAAAGCTGGTTTTTGGTAAAGGTACTGTCTTTGATATTTCACAAACAACCTATCCAAAAGAAAAATATCCAGAACTTTTTTCTGTTGGTATTGCAGATGAAAAAGCAAACTTTATGTGCAAAGCAATAGCAAATTATATTAATGAAAGAACCCCCTATTCTATTGAAGATGTAGAATTAGATTCAATTTCATTAGGTGGATTCTTCTCGCCTTCATCAAATGCAATTTGCATCAATACTATCTGTGAAGATACAAAAAAAATCTATGTTATGCTGCATGAACTAGGACACGCATTTTATCATAATCTAGAAGCTCAAAAAAGTGAGAAAGAAGATGGACAAAATACAAATATCCTCTTTACAACGGAGAGAAAAGAAATTGAAGCGGATATATTTGCTACAATGTCATTAGGAATGTATGGCTTTGAGTTAGATGACCAATTAAAGTCACATCTAAAAGGTAATTATAACTCATATATCAAACAACTTGAAAACGCTGGTAAATCTCATGAAGATATATCATTGGATATTGAAAATCTTTCAACTAATGTCATGTCAAAATTTAACAGTCACGCTAAAGAAATGACACAGTATATTGAAGAATATACTCTACAACAAGAACAAGAAACTTCTTTAGAAGAAGATGAAATTGTTGAAGAAACAGATGAAATTGAAATGAGTTTTTAAAAGAGCCAACTTGGCTCTTTTAAATCTATCAGGAAAGGAAAAAATAAAATGAATGAATTGTTAAATAAAAAAATAAATGAGTTAGTATCTACCTTGAAAGGATCTAATATCAATGAAAATGTTGCTCTTGCACGTATCAAAGAGCTTTTCCCTAGCGAAGAATTCAAACATGAATTCATAGAAAACTCTACAGATTTTTATATTGAAGATAAAGAAACGATTCGTCTTTCTTCTAATAATGAAACTAAAATTGTTATTAGTTATCCTGAAGGTGACCGCTTGGGAAACAGCCTAGCGAATTCTGATACTGATATATGGATTGAATACCTAGATAATGACCGTATAGAAAAGATACCTTTGTTTGAATATAAACAAGTTGATGAACAAGGACTCAATATGATCAATGAAAAAATGGAAGATCTGTTAAAAGAAAATAAACCAACCAAAAAGTATGTGTTATCTTATATAAAAGAATATTTAGACAAATATCCTCCTAAATTACCAAACGATTTACTTGAAAGAACAGATGATACAATTTTGCTAGATAAAGATGTAAAAACAGCAGTAATAAATGCCATGAAGGAAATTGCCGAATATGATGCTGGTGAAGCCTATGACCAATATATGTATGGATCAAACGGTGGTATGGATGTTGAAAACTGGGAAATGCAAACCTGTGAACAATTTAGATTGACGCATTTACCTGAAAATGTTGAAAGACTATATAAAAATGAAATTAAGGATACTTATTTACTGTACCCTGAAGCAGAAAAAAATTTACGTGAACTATTTGCTGAATATTCAGTTGAATTAGATAATGCAGATATGCTAAAAAATAACAAGGAACTTATCGCTTCTTATTTCAACGACATGTATAAGATAACAAAATCCCAAGAAATATTCATATCTAAATATAATGACTATTTTCAAAATTCACATGTTCAAAATGAAAAAATTGATTACAAACTATTAAATTTTGATAGAGAAGATTTTAGAGAATATTTAAAAAGCTATTGTATTTTAAAGCCTGTAAATCTAGAGGATATTGATACAGATATAGCACATTATAAATTTTTATTAAACCATAATAAGGATGTAATGAAATTATCAGAAAATAATATTTCTCCAAAAGATTTAGCATACAAAAGTAATGATGAAATAAACAACACACTTAATGAACTTGATGAACAAATAAATGTTAATAAAACTAAACTTAAAGATCTTCTAAATCAAGAAACACATTTCTTCCAGTTTATAAAAAAAAATAAACTGGAAAATGAAAAACTAGATGTCATGAATGAAATAGCTCATAAAAAAAACATCAGAACTTATTTAAATTCACTGTTAGAAAATGAAGATGCTAAATTAAAAATCAATAGTTTAAAATCATTAAAAGAACTCGGTGAAATATATAATGAGCAGGTATCTCAATTAGATATTGTATATGATGAAATTGATAAAAATAACATTATTCAAACTCTCTCATTCTTTGAAGAAATGCCTTTTAAATTGATGAAAAACCCCTCTAGTATTCAATCAATTTTAGATGACAAATTAGATGAAATTAATGAAATAAATAAACGTTATCATGAAATTCATAGAGATATTGCTCGTTGTGAAGAAATTAAAAAACAAGCTATGTATGAAGTATTTGAAAAAGTTATAAATGAAGAAGAAAATAATCAATATGAAGAACAAGAAGATGAATATGAACTAGAAATATAACAAAGAGCCAACTTGGCTCTTTCTAAATTATAAGAAGGAAAAGCTATGAAAATAAATTATACAACTGCATCAACTAGCACTTTTAAACCTTTGTATGTTGCTAAAATATCATATAGCTCAAATGAAAAAGAATTATCGGTCAATCTTATGAATAAATTGATACAAAAAAATTTTGTAATCGTTGATTTAAATGATTGTCTTGTAGGATATATAGAAAATTACAATGAATATTTAGAATTGGCTATCAATATATGCGAAATAGCAAGAGCTGATAAAGAAAATAATCAATTAGGTTCCCCTATTTTTACACCAATAAGAAGAAATACATCAAAATTTATTCTTGAAAAAAATTTACAGGATCTAATAGATTTTATTAAAAATAATAGTACAAATAAAAAAGTAAATGACTATATTTTTAATAATTTTATTTTGAATGGACATTATGATGTTGATTATAATAAAAGCAGTATTAAAATATGGCTTTCTTCTAGAAATTCCAATACGCTTAACTTTATTTACAAATACGATTCAGATATATCAAAGGACTATTGTAAATTAGATATTGAACTTTCTCCTAGCTTACGAAGAAATATCTATCCGCATGAATTAAATTTATATACCAATGGAAAAGTAGGAAATAATCATATTTTAAATTATAAAGATATAATCAGCGCACCTCACGAAATCAATGAATATGACCTAACTTATTCTTTTGAAAATGATACATCATTATCTCTTAAAGATTTATATAACTGTTCAATTCAACTATTTGAAAATAAAAAGTTTCTAAATAAATTAACAAACAAATGCCTTGAATTAGCAAAACAAAGAAGCAATGATGCCTATACCAATTTGAAACTAGAAAGACTTGGATATGCAATAGAACACTCTGTTAGTGAATGGGAATGCAATCACGCAGAGCAGTATAAATATATTATTTATAAAGAACTTCCAAACAATATACGTTTTAAATATTTAAAATATTTTCAATCACAATTAGACAACATTCTTGACTGGAATAAAGAAATTGAATTTTCACCTAATACTTACAATAAAAAGATGTAGAAAAATCAAGAAATCAAATTTAAAAAGAGCCAGCTTGGCTCTTTTTGTGAAAACTAAATATTTTGACTTTATAGAAAGAAAGGATGATATGTATGAACTATAAAGGAAGCAAAGAAATATGTCTTGCATTAAAAAAGAATATTTATAAACTCAATAATCATCAACGGATGCAAATACTTTTATCTGTTATATCAGAAATTCCTGATTCACTCTCTTTAATTGGGCAAATGGGATTAATTGATCCTGACAGAGTTAGAGTACTTCTAGCAAAAGGAGCAACTGGATATACGATCTGTCAAGCATTACTTAATATGATAGAAGTAAAAGCCCCCGACAGTGACGAACTTTCATTAAAAGTTTACGGATATGTCAAACCTATTACTCCTGCGGAACTCAACAATTTCATAGATCTTGCTGTTGAAAGAATTCAGCAACAAGAACTTGAAGGATATGATTTAGAAGAACATCATCAAGAATACGAATTATCTCTTGATGAAATTGAAACATCAATGGGGTTATAATCATGAATAATTTAGTTAATACTATTGAAATCTATTCAGATTTAATGACTTCTAATAATCATGAAAAGGAAAATTTAAAAGAATATCTTATTGAAAATATAAAAGATAAATCATTCAGGAATGAATTCGTAAATGAAATCAATGATTTTATTTCTTCGCCCTACTTTTCTTTTCTTGAATCAAGTTATAAATCTACAATAAACGAATTGATAAAAAATATTAATGAACAATTCAAAGAAAAACATATATTAAATAAGAATTTAAAAGGTAAAGTATATGAAAGTGCAATTACACTTGAACAGTATGCTACTTTACTAGATAAATTGCATGTTAAAGATATGGATAATATCTTTATATATGATATTAAAGAAAAAAATAATTTCATTAATGAAGGCAAAGTTGGTATTTTATTGAATTCAGATAATGAAGTAAATATTATTGATATACCAGTTTCTATCAATGATCCATTACAAATGAAAATCATAGAAGAACAAATAGCATCAATTATTACACAAGAAAACATCAAAGAAAATCAATATGAAAATGAACAGTTTGAACAAGAAAACGATGATTTAGAAATTTAATAAAGGGCTAAGTTGACCCTTTCTAATATTAAATTAGTGGTGACACGATGTAAAAAAATATGGTAAGTGAAAAATATTCTTTTAATCTATTTATCAATTATTATGATACAATATCTATAAGGAGGTTATGCTTATGAAAAAATATAAATATCATGTATGTATAAAACAACCCTTTGAACATTGTGATCGTATTTTTCCAAACCAACAAAAATATGTATCAGAAATATTAAATTCATTAAAAAAGGATGAAAATATAAAAAAGATAATTATTTTTGGATCAAGTTTAAAACCTACTTGTCACATTGACAGTGACATCGATATTTATCTTGAACTTGATAAAAATAAGAGAGTCAACTTTCCTTTTATTACAAAGGCATATGATTACTGGAACAATTTTACAGTAGATGCCAATTTAAGAAATGAAATAAAGAAAACAGGAGTAACCATATATGAGCGATAGAACATACCTAGATATTGCAAAAGAAAACTTAATAATAGCAAAAAATATCTATGAATCATTTGATGATGAAATAATGCTCAATTATGCAGGTTATCATTTACAGCAATCAGTTGAACTAACATTAAAATACATTCTTTTTATGAATGGTATAGATTTTCCAAAAGTCCATAGCATTAATCAGTTAATAAATGTATTTGAAAAAAATGATATGTTAGATTTGATACCTGAATATATTGATGATAACAGTGATATGATTACCAACTGGGAATCACAAACAAGATATATATTAGATTATCAAATAGCTAGACGTAAAATAGTAAAAGCATTTCCTGAAATAGAAAACTTAATATCTAATGTCGAAGAAATGTATAAAGAATATGTTAATGAATTTGAAGAAGATGAACAAGAAAATAATTTGGAAATTTAATAAGGGCTACTTTAGCTCTTTTTAATTAAAAATAGCATTATCGAAATCTAGCAAAAGAGCCAACTTGGCTCTTTCTATATAGCATATAAATTTAATAATTTATCTATCGTGGAAAAAAAGTAGAGGATTTGTCGATTTACATATGCTATACTACAAATGTAGAAGTTTTAAAAAGAATTTCTGCTTTTTATATTCAAATTTAATACAAATAATCATTGAAAAGAGCCAATATGGCTCTTTTCAATTTCCAAAGAAAAGGAGTATATTCATGAATAAATTAGAAAAAAAACTGATAGATCAATTAATAGAACAAAGTGAAAGCAACTACCCAATGCAAAACGCTGTTTCTGACTGCTATAAAGAATTTTTAAACAATAATCAAGTAAATGAACTTTCAACATTTATAGAATTTTATGAAAATATATTTGAAATTTCTAAAGAACAGGTACATGAATTATTTTCTAAAGAAAATATATCTATTAATATAAATGAAGCTATACGTGTTGTAACTGCTAAAAATCTATTTGAATGCTTATCCGCAAATGATGAAAGCTTTTTAGATTATCTGAAAGATAAAGAAAATCAAGTGTTAAATCAAGAACAAACACAAGATGACATTATCGAAATCTAGCAGAAGAGCCAACTTGGCTCATTCATCAAAGTAGAAAAAATGTTTAGAAATTGTCACAACTGTTATAATATAATAGTTATATAACAAAGATAAAGGAGAATTTATTAATGACAAAAAATGAATTAGTAGAAGCTATTGCTTCAAAAACTGAACTGACTAAAACTGATGTAGACAAAGTAATCACAAGCTTTGCTGACGTAATTACTGATGCACTTGTTAAAGGAGACAAAGTTTCTCTAAAGGGATTTGGTAATTTTGAAGTAAGAGACAGAAGCGCTCGTACTGGTAGAAATCCTCATACTGGTGAAACAATTGAAATCAAAGCAAGTAAATCCCCTGCTTTTAAGGCAAGTTCAGCATTAAAAAAAGCTGTAAATGAATAGGAGGAAAGGTCATGGAAACAAAAGAAGAAAGAGAACAAATTGTTGAAACAGCTTCTTCACTTTGCTCTTTAGATGGATACTCAAAGGACAAAGATTTATTTCAACCATATATCGAAGGAACTAAATCATTAGACGATTTACTTCAAGAAGAATTAAAATCATAATCATTTTCAAAAGAGCCAACTTGGCTCTTTTGTTTTACTTACTAAATTGGAGGAAAAAAAGATGAATGAAAAACACGATAAATTGGATTTAAGTGATCCATTTTTTTCTTATGAAAATCAATTAAAAAGATTTAATGATTTAAAATATAAACACACTAATACTTTAAAAAATAAATTGAATATAAAATCAGAATCAAAATTAGCAATTAAAGAAGAAAACATTGTAAAGATAAAAACTGCTATGCTTATTGAACAAAAAGAAAATGTTCTTGATCAAATAAAACTTGAAACTGAAGATGACAAAATCAATTTTCTAAAAGGAATCAATAAATTTATTTATGAAGATCTATATGATTTTGCTGGAAAGTTCAGAACAGTAGATTTTGTTGGAACAACCAAAGATGATTTTCAACATTATATTGAACCAATGTCTTTAGAAAATTTTGATCTCGCATTTAATGAAGTGTTTCAAGGGTTCGATAAGAATTATTATGAAAGATGTTCGTTAGATCAAAAAGTTGCCCTTTTCTCTTTTAATATGAGTAAGCTGTTTGATATTCAACCGTTTTACAAAGGAAATGCTATTACAACAATATTATTCTCCCAACAATTTGCTGAAAGAGAATTAGGATTAGATATAGACCTAAATAAATTATTGTCGAATGATTTAAATGAATTGTTTGCTTTAGCACATGGTAGTGATTTAAAACCATTGATGGATGCAATGAACGAATGTATAAGTGAACCTCATAAATATGATAAACTGTTTGAAGAAGAACATGTAAATGAAGAAACAGAAGAAATTAATGACGAACAATCCATATAATGTGCTTGTCTATGTATGTATTTTTTAAAAGAGCCAAGTTGGCTCTTTTATTGTAAAAAATAAGAATTACATCATCATATTTGATAATATTTAAAAAAAGTTTATTTTTTTTGATTTTTAAAAACCCTTATTTTATGCTAGTTTCAGAAGATTAAAAAAATCAATCGTGGAAAAAAAGTAGAGAAAACCGTTTTTGGGGTATGCTATAATTGCTATAGTTGGAAGAAATAGATAAATCCAACATACAGTTGATCAAAAGAAACCATCTAATTCAATCAACTTAAAAAGTATATTCTTTCAGAAATCCACCTGTAGAATATATTTCAAATTCAAAAGAGCCAACTTGGCTCTTTTCATTTTTTATTGGTTCATTAAATCAATATTTTCATAATTGAGCCAAACTAGCTCTTTTTAAAATCCACTTTAAATGTAGTTGATTAAATGAGAATCAAAAAAAATTTAAAATATATAAAAATAAAAAGTCCTTATTCTATGTGACTTTCAAAAGAGTTCAAATTTTAATCGTGGAAAAAAAGTAGAGAAAACCGATTTTTAGATATGCTAAAATATGTATACTAGGAGTTCCTAGAAAGGAATACTAGTAAACGTTTGGTTCATTAATAGTTTCTCTATAAAAAGGTGTGCTATCAAAACACCTTTTTATATAATATATGATTTGACTTATGCCACCATTAGGAATAACATATAAGTAGATAAGGAACAAGTTGTTCGTGAAAATTAAAAAGTGTTCCTAATGTGAGGTGAAGAAAATGAGCGTATTTATAAATAACAAAATTCAACTTATCAAGAAATTTTATACTGGCTCTTTGAAAAAACAATTGGATAAATATGATGTTTCAAGATCCAGCTTCTATCACGGTTTTGTAGAAAAAGAAAAACTACAGCCTATGTACGAAGAAGTAAGAGATAAAATTATGCTAATGCTTGATGTTATCATTGAGATAGAAGCAGTTGATTTTATTAGAAGTAAAAGTCCAGAGGAACGTAAAGAAATACTTGGAGCTGATGCTATTGTTGGAAAAGATCCAACCCCTATCATAACATCAAGCAAAGAATTCAAACAAACGAATGGATATGTATTATTGAAGAAAGTAAGAGCTTTAGAAAAAATATTAGAGGAGATGGTAGAAGATGAATAATGAAAAAGATCCGATAACAGAATATTTAAAAATAGTAATTAAAACTATGTTTACTCAAAATATAATTGTAATTGCTATTGCTTTGGGTCTAGCAATTATCTCTGCATTTATTACATGTATTACAGGAATAAAATTATAAAGTTAATAATTTAAATAAAGAGCCAACTTGGCTCAAACATAAAAATGGGAGTGTTGAATATGGAAGAAAAGAAACAAAATGTTATTGAAAAATATTTAAATACAAAATCAAAAAAAATCGCTGCTGGTTGTGTGGCTGGTGTTTTACTGATTGGAGGAGTTTATTATGTTACTAGAGATACTTCTCCTGATTTATCTTTGAAAAAAGAAGTTGTAACTGTTGAATACGGTCAAACATATAATCCTGTATTTGATCAATTAGTCAAGACAAAAGGACTAGATAAAGACGATGTTAAGTATCTTAAAAACAATGTTAAAATTAAAAATGGTATCAAAAATGAAGATCAGAAAGATTATCCAGCTGTTGGAAAATATAAAGTAACAGTTAAATATAAGGATGAAACAAAAACTGTCAAAGTCACTGTTAAAGATACAACCGCTCCAGAGCTAAATGTTCCTGATAATACGGAAGTCGTTAAAGGAACTGACCTTTCAAATTTTGATTTCAAATCATTAATGAGTGCTACTGATTTAGCTCAATTAAATGATATTCAAATTGACTATAGTGGTGTGGATGTTAATAATGCTGGAGAATATACAGCAAAAGCTTCTGTTGAAGATGTCAATAAAAATAAAACTGAAAAAGAATTTAAAGTGACAGTTGTTCAACCATCAACAGATGAAAATACTGAAACTACTACAGAAGTACAAACTGATCCAACAACTGGTCAAAAGAAAACAGTTGTTGTAAGTAAACCTAAAAATAACACAAAAACTTCTAATAGAAATAGTTCCAGCAATAGTTCAAACACTAATTCAACAAATAATAGCAATAGTGGTTCACACAGTACAGGAAGTTCTTCCAGTAAACCATCTAGTGGTGGAAATACAGGTGGAAGTTCATCAGGATCTTCGAGTGGTAATTCAAGCACACCATCTCAACCTTCAAAAGTTTTGAAAACAACTTATTGGTATGAATGTTATGTTTGTGGAAAACATGTTGAATCTACTGTATCATTAAGTGATGCTAAAAATAAATTTAATAATACACCTTGTACTGACGAATACGAAGGATTTAATATTAGACATCCTAGCTATCATTATGGTTCTAGTCAGCATTGGGAATAAAATTACAAAAGGCAATCAAAAGATTGTCTTTTTCTATACTGAAAGGAGAAATTGAAATGAAAAACTACATATTCAAATGGGTGTTTCACCCATAGACAATCTACGGATTGTCTTTTTTTATTGTCAAAGGTTGTTTGATTCGTCAAATATAAAGCCTGTTTCACAGAAGTAACTTAATGTTCAAACTTGCATTAAGAAAATATACGTATATTTTAAATATAATTATAGGAGATAGAGAATATGAACAAATGGTTTAATAAATTTAATAAACTAACAAAAGTGTTCATCGTGATTGGAATGATATTCTCCATGTGTTTTTCTGCAGGAAACACTACTTCAGTAGAAGCTTGGGATAATACAATTCCTCATGAATTTACACGAATCAAAGAAATAAATTATCCTTGGTGGTGGTCTAAAAAAATTGGCTCTACTAAACAATGGTCAACTGTAATGACAAAATACAATGGGAAATATGCCTATTGTTTAGAAGCCAGTAAAAAATCCCCTTCAGCAGGAAATTATCCAGCTGAAGTCATTGAAAATAATGAAGCAGTCAGAAAATTACTTTATTATGGATTTGGAGGACCTGGTTACAATCAAACAGTAAAGGATATGTATACTAAAGAATTGAATGCCTGTGTTCCTGATGATTTTGGAGATAAGCATGGTAATTTCGATGACGGTGCTTATTTATTTACACATATCTGGTTATCTTATGCCTACAGTGGAGATCTAATGGGATTAAACCTAAACGATTTCAATAAAAAATGGCCTAATGCCGACGGAGTAAGCGGATATGGTGACAATATCTTATGGGGTTATAACTGGATCATGTCTCAGCCTGATATTGGCTATGCTAAATGGAATCCAAGTATCGATAGTAATGGATTCATTGCAAAATTAACTGCATCTTATGATCCAGCTAATAGAATCCAATATACAAATACAGTTACACTTGAAGGAAGTAACGCACAAGCAAACTTAACATTGCAAGATGAAGTAACATTGCATAATGTTACTACTTCTGAAACACAAACAGGTGGAACATATACTTTAAACGCAGGACAAAGTTTTTATTTGACTGCACCTAATAAAAATATCAGTGATTACCAAAGTGGAAATGTTGCTGGTGCCGGATGTGATCGTTTTACAGCTCTAGCGATTAAAGATGGCGGTTCAGGGACACAAACAGAAGGTTCTTGGGAAGTAGATCCTGATGGAAGACAATTATATTATTCAGTTGACTGGTTGGATTTTGGAAATGTTGAAATCCAAAAACTAGGTATTGGTCAAGATAATCACCAAAGTGGATTGGTTGAAGGATTGAATGGTGCTGAATTTACATTGAAACTTCAAAGTGAAGTCAATGAAAAAGGTTGGGATAACGCAAGTACTTATGATGTTATTACAACAGCCAATAATTCAAACGTTAAAAAAGGATATGCAACTACAACTAACTTACCATATGGAAAATACATTATCAGAGAAACAAAAACTCCTGATGGATATGTTACATGCCCTGATTTGATTTATGAAATCAGTAAAGAAACTGACAATATCATATTGAACAATGACATTACTACTGCCTATGTCAAATTAGTCAAAAAAGATGCTAAAACTGGTAAGACAGTATCTTTAAACAGTGCATCATTCAAAATCAAAAATAAAGAAACTGATGAATATGTAACTCAAAAAGTCGGAAAAACTAAATATTCTGTATTTACAACTAACAGTAAAAATCAAGTAGTCGTTAAAGATGAATACTCATCTTCAGATGATGAAGAAGGAAGTGTGACAACTCCTTTAAAATTATCTGAAGGTGAATATGAAATTACTGAAATCAAAACTCCAAAAGGATTCTTGGATTTAGATGCTCCTGTAGAATTCAGCATTTTAAATGAAGTTGATCTTACTAAAGATGATGATGGAGATAATGTAGTAGAAATCGTTATCAACAACGAACAACCTACAGGTTCAATCAAATTAATCAAAAAAGATTATGATACAAAAGAAGCATTGAAAGATGTAGGATTCAAATTAACAGCTGATCAAGATGTAATTGATGATGCTGATGGTTCAATTATTTATCACGAAAATGAAGTCATCGGTGAATATACAACTGATGAAAATGGAGAAATCAATATTGCTGATTTACCAATCAATGCTGATGGTAAAACTGTTTATACAATGGTTGAAACAAAACCATTAGATGGATATGCTACTGATGATACACCAATCAAATTTGAATTCAGCCAAAAAGATACAACTACTAAAGTATATACAGTAGATAAATCAATGACGAATGAAAAAGTTGAAATTCATACAACAGCAACTTCTGATGACAACCATGAAGCCCAAGAACAAGAAACAATCACAATTAAAGATAAAGTTTCTTACAAAGGATTAGTCAAAGGAAAAGAATATACTGTAAAAGGTGTATTGATGGATAAAGAAACTAATCAGCCTTTATTAGTTGATGGAAAAGAAGTTACTGCTAAAACTACATTTACTGCTGAAGATAGAACTGGGTCTATTGATGTAGAATTTACATTCAAAGGTACAGGCCTTTCTAAAAAGAAAATCGTTGTTTTTGAAGATATGTATGAAAAAGACAGATTGTTAGCTAGTCATAGCGACATTGAAGATGAAGATCAAACTGTCAATATTATTGATATTCATACTTCAGCTAATGTAGAAAACAACAAAGAAATTACAGTTGATAACAATAAAGAAACTAAAATCAAATTAACTGATACCGTTTCTTATGAAGGATTGACTGTAGGTAAGAAATATACTCTAACTGGTGTACTTCATACCAAAGATGGAAAAGTATTTAAAGTAGATGACAAAGAAGTTACAGCTACTCAAAAATTCATTCCTGAAACTGAAGATGGTACTGTAGATGTTACTTTTGAATTTGACGTTAAAGATTTCACAGGTGGTTCTTTAGTCGTATTTGAAAAATTATTCAATGAAGACGGTAATGAAATTGCTAAACATGAAGATAAGGATGATGAAGATCAAACTGTCAATATCAAACGTACTGACAATGTAGAAATTTCAAAACAAGATATTACTACTAAAAAAGAATTGGAAGGTGCTAAATTAACTGTTAAAGATTCTGATGGTAATGTCGTAGATAGTTGGATTTCAGGTAAAGAACCTCATATGATTGAAAACTTGACTATTGGAAAAACATATACATTAATCGAAGAAATCGCACCTAAAAACTACAAAACTGCTGAAAGTATCAATTTCACTATTGATAACAATGGAACAGTCGTTCAAAAAGTCGTTATGTATGATGAATTATTACCAGTTGCTAAAAAAGTAAAAACTGGTGATGATACTCGTATTAACTACTATGTTGTAATTGCTGTATTATCTTTAATTGCATTTTCTCTACTATTTATTAGAAAAAAAGCCATGAATAAAAAATAAAGTGACGTAAAGTCTAACCTATTCTTAAAGGCAAAAAATAATTTACATGCATGAGGTGGCAAATAGCCACCTCTTAATATTTATAGAGAAAAGGTTAAACTTTTCTTTATAAATATTAAGAATGCAATTAATTTAGGAGATTGAAATGAAATATATAAAAATAACTATAATCATATTATTTATTCTGATTTTTACAACGGGATGTACTGACTTGATCAAAGATCCTTACTCCAAAGAAGACAGAATGAAATTTCAAGAGAATATCACAATCAACTATGGAAAAAAGGATGTTGATACAACTAAATTTGTAACAGGCTATGATAGTTACAGTATCTCTGACATCAACAGACATAAAAATTCAAAAACAATTACAATAGATAATTATACAATTAAATGCCCTACTTTTTCTGCAAATAAAATGGGAAAGCAAAAACTGGTATATAAGGTTGATAATTATAGTTATCCTTTATACGTTACCGTTAAAGATAAAGAGAAGCCAATAATCGAATATCAAAAAGATATAGATTATACGATAGATGATAAGATCAGTATAAAAAAATTATTTATAATTAATGACAATCTAACAAAGAAAGAAAATCTAAAAATTAAATATAAAGGAAAAATCAAGAACAAAGTAGGAAAATATAAAATTACTTGTACTGTTGAAGATGAAGCTGGTAATAAAAATAAGGCTACATCAACCATACATATTTATGATAAGCCTACTCTATCTGTATCTAATAAATCAGTATCTTTAAAAGTAAATCAGGAAGTTCAAATAAATGCTTCTACTACTGGTAAAGAAAATAAATGTACTTATTCATCCGAAAACGAAGGAATCGCAACAGTAAATGAAAATGGTCTTGTAAAAGCAATCAGTAACGGGCAAACCATCATACATGTAAAAGCAAATGGATTAGAGGAAAAAGTAACAGTTAGTATTGAAAACAATCAGCCTACATCCCCTACTACTTCAAATGAAAATAATTCTAATACTAATAATAATAAAAATAATGATAATTCTAATTCATCTAACCCATCAAATAACAAGTCAAATTCAGGAACTTCGACTAATCCTAGCCAATATAACAAATATTTTAGTGGTAATTCCATTGATTCATATAATTCAGCATACAGCTATGCTGAAAGTATGATGAACAGTGGTAAAGTTCATGGTTATTCAGTTAGTCCTGATGGCAATGGATTTAATGTTACATTTAATTAAAAAAATTAATACGTTTAAAAAGCAATCACTTGATTGCTTTTTTATCTTTTTGAAAGGATTAAGATAATATGCAATTAAAAAAAGAAAAATTTGCTCAAGATAACGCATTGATAAGAGCAACACACCAAATGAATAATATGGAATTAAAACTGTTCTATCTAGCATGTACTGTACGTGAACAGGGAGAAACCTATATTGAAATTTCACTGTCAGATATAAAAAAGAAATTAAATATCGGTCATGGAGGAAATCAAAATAAACTAATATACGATAGTCTACTGAATCTTGTTAAATCATCAGTAATAAGAAATATTATAAACAATGAACATATTGCAGAACCTATAATTACTGGAAGAATATCAGAAAATAACAATTTAGTTAAAATTAAATTTAATGAACTTTATCTACCATATTTAGACGAACTAGATCGTACAAAACAATTTACATGGATCTATTTAAAGCAAATCACTAAACTTAATCTCACATATAGTCCTCGTATTTATGCATTTTGCAAAATGTTACTTGGTGCTAATTTAAAAGTTATTTCATATAAGTGGTGGTTAAAAGATATGAGACAATACTTAAATGTAGAAAATAAATATAACAAATTTAAAGATTTTAATAATAGGATAATTAAACCATCCATTGATGAAATAAATGCAAAAAATGACGACGTATCCATTAGATATGAACATATAAAAAAAGGAAGAAGTGTTGTTGGTATATATCTAACAATTTATAAATCTAAATTTTTGCCATCAAATAATAATGATACAGAAAAGATAACAATTAATTATCCTGAAGAAGTAAAAAATTTTAAATGGTGGGAATATAATTAATTCATGTGTAATTTTGTCCCCGTCAATTAGATTCTAATACCTAATTATTATTTAAAGTAACTATTACAATGAACTGATTTTGAACATAAAATGTAAATTTGTCCTATTTAAAGTGTAAAATTATCCTTTTTCAATGTGTAATTCTGTCCTATTTAAAGTGTAATTTTGTCCCATTTATATGAAATTTATGCAAAATATAAAATAAATTTTATTGATAAAATCAACTATTTTTACATTTTATTTAACTTTAAAACATTTTTTTAAAAGATAGTATATAAAAGATATTTTTATTAAAAGTTACTTATTACAAGAAAAATATTAAGAAAGAAGTGAAAATAATGACAAAATATGGAAAATATTTAAGAAAAGTGCAAGAAAAATATTTTGAAAATATTATAAAAACTGCATATCCAAGTGCGAAATACAAAGTAATAGAAACATATTGGGAAAATGACATTAATTTGCCTTTTCATATATTTGGAGAAATAAAAATAAAAAGAAAATCATATAATGCAATTCTAGAATTCTTTCGTTACAAAGTAAAAGAATATGATACAAACTATGGTATTCTAGTTCTTGCATTATATAATCAAAAAAATAACAATGACAATCTTTATGTTTATATTAATCCCGTTACATTAGAATGTAATATTTGTTTTGATGGAACAGATAAAGAAAAAGAATTTTGGAAAAATTTAGCATATTGGGCTGAAAATTTTGAAAGTAAAACATACAGTTCTCCTCATGATGGCAAAACATCCCCAGATTTATTAGATGTAATTATCACACACTATAACAATCAATAACAGTTTAGACAATCAAACGATTGTCTTTTTTTATACCTGTCTGATTGTCTTTTTTTATACCTGAAAGGAGGTGAAAAAAATGCACGTCAAGGTAATGAACATAATTCTTGGAGCAATATTCTTTGTTCTCATGTCTAGTGCAGAAGTTGTACGCTACTTTGCAAAACGAGATATGGAACTTTCTGATTTATTAAAAAAATTAGGACTTTACGCATTAGTTGGTGTGTTTATCACCCTATTTACAACGCTTTAGTCATTGAGCCATGTTGGCTCTTTTTTATTTAAACGAAAGGAGGAAATTTTATGCCTATTTTATTTGCAAATGGATTTGCACCTATTTATAACCTAATCAGACCATTCTTTGCTGATGGATATACATTTGTTCAATCATGTGCAACAATCGCATTCCCTGCAATCATTGCTTATTATAAAATTAGAGAATCATTTGCCGAAGTACAACAAGACCAAATGTACTCACAAAAAACAAAAGGTGTATTGGTTGCTTTAGCAATTATTTTCTTGGCTAAGCCAATCGTAGAAGTAATCGGTAACTACTTTAATAAATAGATCAGGTAGAACCCAAGCGGTTTTATCTGACTTTTTGAAAGGAGGAAAATAATGGATAATCTTTCTGTTATTTTGGGAGTTGATGAAAAAACTATTCGTGATGAATTAGGTGAAATTAAAATCAGTAAAATGGTTTTTTCAAAGGTAAGAGAATTATTTGATGATGATTATGACAAATTCAAAAAATTCTATAAATACTGTAAAGGAAATATTCCAGCAATGATCTATCAATTCAACGAGATATATAAGAGCTTTGAAATAAACATAGTCAATAATGATATTCCATTTATGAATGAAGAAGATGAAAAGGAAATCATGAAAATGATTAAAGAATATCATTCAAATGTCAACGACTCACTCACTTCAATTAAAAAAATGCTTATTGAATTAAACAGTAAAAATGTTGAAGTTGATACAAAAGAAATTGTTGATGCTTATGAACGTGAAACAGTCTTACTGCAATCTATTTTCAAAGATATTGTTGATAAGTTGGATTCAATAGAGAATGAAACAAATTCCAATAAAACAGATACCGACAATATAAATAACTCTCATAATAACCAATATAAAAATTATATGATTAACATGTTTAAGTTTATTAAAAACAATCCTAAAAAATCAATTATTTTTCTTGCAGTCATATTGATTATATTCATTTTGGGAGGTGTATTGATCTAATGTATTATGCAATTTTAGATTTTGCTTCTGATGGTATTTCTAATACTTTTAGATACATAATGTGGCAAATGATTAAACCTCTTATAAATGTACTGAACGTTTTGTTAAATGCATTACTTAATGGAATTCTGCCCTTCTCCATTCTATCTAATGAGTGGGTCAATGCTGGATATAAGGCGTGTATTATTTTAATGATTTCAATTCTCCCTGCAAAAATTGCTTGGGAGCTTTTTTATGCAATTATGATGGATGCTGATAATGTTGATCCTAGTAAGAAAATCTTTGGTGCTATTATGTGTTTTTTTATTGCTATTTCAATGCAATATGTTATTCCAATGGTCAATAACATTAGTGTAAATGCGTCTAATGCCCTTATGCAAATGGAATATACAGGAAGTAGCGGAAACAATAAAAAAACAATGTCAAACCAGCAAACTAATCTTTCAAAAAATCTAGTTGTTTCTGTTCTGTGCTCTTTTGGTGGAATGGAAAAAAACAATACCGTTTTTTCATATGTTACAAATGGTAAAAATCAAAAAATGGATATAGGAGCTGAAAGATTCTATGACTATATTACAAACTCAACTGATGCTTTGAGTGGTTATGATGGAGAGCCATCTAATAAAAGTGGTCGTTCCAGTTCCTCATTTTTTTCTAGAGGAAAATATGACAGATGGTCTTTTTACTATCGTTGGGATACCAGTGGTTCTTACCATTTTGGAGGTACTGAAGGTTCAGATGATTTTGACTTGTTAGGTAAATGGAATACAGATGATGATTTTCCTGAAGCTAAAGATCAAGGCGGAAGTGAAGCTTATGGTACTCATTCCGTACCATCTAGTAAATCACAGGCAAAAAAAGCCTATGATTATATGGTCGAACATTCAGGAGATTATATTTGGGATTTCAGTTATATCGGTACGCTTGTAGGATTAGTTATATTTGTCATTTTATTGGGCTATGTTTCGATTGAAATTGCAATGAGAATAATCATGATTGGATTTTGGTATATTATAAGTCCTTTATGCTGTTTATCATTAACAAATCAACAAAACCCACAAGCTTTCAACGTTTGGAAGAATGCTAGCATGGGAGCATTTCTAGTAAACTTTGCACAGCTTTTTTTATTACAGTTTTTTATGAATATTTCATCTTCTATTCTTAACAACAAAGCAACAGGTGTCGCTAATACGATTGCATCACTAATTTTGTATTTTGCATCCTTTTCAGTCGTGATCTCTGCCCCACCTTTTATCCAATCAATGATTGGTGGATATGGTGCAGGATTCTTGGAATCTATGAACCAAATAAAAGGAATTTGGAATTCAGTTGGTGGCGGTGCAGTGATGGCTGCTGGTAGAAAAGTGATGGGTAGACATAATGATATGACAGGACATTTGACTGGTGGTGTTCGTGGTAAACTCTTCGGTAATAAAAATATGCAAGGTCAAACAGTCGGTGGAATTGGAGGTGCATTTAGAAGCACAAAACAAGGTGCTAAAGATGTTGGAAAAGGCATTGCACGTATAGCTCTAGGTAAAAAAGATACAAACCCTTATACAAAAGATAAAGATGGAAATACAGTTGCAAATCCAAACTATGGTAATCGTCATGGTGGTATCGTAGGTGCAGTTATGGGAGATAAAAGCAATGCTGAAGATGGTAGAGTTGGACGTATCCCTATCAGAGACAGAATGACTAAAAAGATTGGTGATACTGTTGAAAGAGGCGCTAGAAATATTAGATATGCTCCTAACAAAGGTCAAAGCCAATCAAATTCTAGAAAAGTTAACTCAAATAGAAGTACTACCCGTTCATCATCAGGAAAGACATATACTCGCAGTACTTCACAAAGTACAAGACAAAATGTTAATTCCAATAATGTAAGAAAAACAACTACCAATTCAATGAGTGATTTATTCAGCAATACTTATTCGGACAAGAATAAAAAAGGAGGAAAAGATAAATGATAGCTCCTAACAGTTTAAAAATCATCATAAACAAAGGAAAGAAAAAAGAAAAATTTCTCTTCTTTTTATCAATAGATCAAGTATTTAAAATTACAATAATCTTTCTAGCAACTTTTTATATATCAAAAAAGCTAATTGGTGAATTCTATGCTCTGATGATTGGCTTTGGTTCAATGGCTTTCTATGCTGTCCTTTGTTTTGAGTTACCTGATCATTTGAGTATGATGGAACACATCAAACTATTTTTCAATTTTCTAACAAATCAACCTAAGAATTATCTTTATTACAAAGAAATCAATATAGAAAAGGAGGAAGAAGAAATAGAATATGAGTATATTCAAGAAGAAAGAGTCCAACCAATCAAAAAAGAAAAAAGAAAAAAATCAAAATAAACAGCAAAACAAGAAACCTTCTCCTAGAGATACAAAGAAAGTCTCACATATTAAGGATGCTATCCCTGCTAAATGGAGTGAAGAATATCAATGCTTTGTTGATAATAATGATAATTTCATCTTGATGGCAAAGGTTACAGGAACGAATATTTGGGGAATGAATCAAAAAGACCAGTTCGCCTATCTGAATGCCTATGCAACCATCTTTCAACAAAATATCCATGCTGGGATGATTTATTCTTATGAAGTCCCTGCTGATGTCGAAGGATATGTACATGATTGTGAAGTATTGAAGAATACCTTAAATGTAACAAAGAGTGTTGTTGACCGAAAAAGATATGAGATATTGAATGATGCCGAAAATCGTTTGAAAGAAGTATCTGTTACAAGAGAATTAGTAGACAGAAACTTTATGATCATTTTAAAACATAAAAATCTAGACGTTCTAAAGGATCAAATCAATACTGTATGTAGTATTTTAAATACCTATCAACAAACGAAACCAGCAACCCCACAGGAAATGTTGAATACGGTTTATAATTACTATAATCCTACTGAAAGTGAGTTTGTTGGTACTTCTTATTTTGATTTAGATTATGGAAAAATGGATTTGATTTATCCTGATAAGCTTGGAATACTTCAAAGAGGATTGTCATCTACAATGACAATCAATGATAATGTCTATACTCGCACTAAATGGGTATATACATTTATGTCTGAACCAACTATGGCATTGCTTGGATATTGTGCAACATTCAGATATTGTGATTTTTCATTGCACTTTGAAATGGCACCTCATGATATAATCAAAAAAGATATTGATAAAACAATCAATAACTTAAATAAAAACCTAAATAAAGAAAAGAATGCTTCTCAACAGGCAGTAATTGAAAAAGAATTGGAAAATAACTATCAAATGACCAGAGAAGTTAGTGCTGAAGGTAGCACACCTATTTATTTCCTAGTATCAATACGTATTACTGCCGATTCTCTAGAATTATTAAAAGAAAGATGTAAAGATGTTGATAATCTTGCAACACAACTAAATATTAAATTTAGAGAAGGAATGCATAGACCTATGGAGATGTTCAATTTATCCTCCCCATTATGTTTAAATCAAGTACCTGAATATAATCAGTTAACAACAGTAGATACTCTTGGTTATATGTACCCTTTCACACATGAAGCATTATATGATTCAACAGTAAGACGTGATAAAAATAAAAATATAATATACCGTTATCCCCCTATTTGTATTGGAACGACCAAAGATACAAATGGGGTTCTATTTTATGATAATTTCACTAAAAAAGATGATCGTGCAAACTATAATGAAGCTGTATTTGGTTCAAGTGGATTTGGGAAAACCACCTATCTAATGCACCTTATAACACATAGATATGGAATTGGATATCAACAATATTCTATTGACGTTGAAGGTTCAGAATTGAAGAAATTGACATATGCGCTCGGCGGTGAAAACGTTGATTGTTCAGATGGCGATAAAGGACGCATCAATCCCTTACATGTCCGTATCACTGTTCCAGAAAGTGAAAAAGAAGATGAAAAGATTCCATTGAGTGAAATCAAACCATTATCACCTCACATACGTTTCTTGCGTGTTTTCTTTGATGCATATAAAGGTAGAAACGGAAAAAAGGATATACGTATTCTACATGACAACTTAATAGAAGAAGCTTTAGAAAGAACATATAAACGTATCATGAATATTGACTATCAAACATCGGCAGAAGATATTGTTGAAAATTTTTCAAATGATGATTACCCAATTCTATCAGATTTATATGAGGAGCTTAAAACAATGAAAAATGAAAGCGAAGATGCAAATGATACAACTCGAAAAGAAAAACTTAGTGAGTGTATTGCCTTTATTCGACCTCTTGCAGTAGGTGCAGATGCAATTTTATTTAATGGACATACAAATATCAACTTAAACAATCCATTGATCAACTTTGATATTTCAGGATTGCAAGACAACACAGGCTCTAGAATTCTTTTAACTCAATATTTCAACATCCTTTCATTTATTTGGACTCAAGTTATCAGTGATAGTAGAGATATTAGAAAACAAATTTATGCTGATGAATATGGTATTATTATGGATCCTGACTTAAAAGAAGTAATGAAATATTTTAGTTCTATAAGCCGTAGAATCAGAAAACGTATAGGCGGTCTTACAGTTGCTACTCAACAAATTAGTGACGTATTGAAAGATGAAGTTAAATCTGAAGGTGAGGTAATCATCAATCAAAGTGGCTATCAATTTTTCTTTAACCTTGCTGGTGAAACGGAATATTTCAAAGGTACAAAAATTCTTCCTGAATCTGCACAAGAGTTTATTCAGTTTGCTAATATTGGTGAATGCTATGCAAAGTTTGGTTCTCAAACTGCCATGACTACACAAATTATAATTCCACCTGATGAACTTAGATTTTTTGAAAGTATTAAAAAATAAAATTGAGCCAAATTGGCTCTTTTTTATTATTGAATTATGAAAAAGAATTCAAAAAAAATAATTATCGGTTCTTGTTGTTCATCATTATTATTTTTTATTATTCTAATCAGTTCTTTCATGTTAATGGGAGCATCTGAAGAAGAACACGATGATTCTCCAAAAACTATTGATACTACAGATACTATGGAAAGCTTTGTAACAATAGCTGTTAATGAAAGTATCAGTGTTGCAGGTAGAAAAGGTGGAGATAAATACCGTCAATGGTATACAGGTAAAGCTGATGGTGCAAATTGGTGTGCAACTTTTGTTTCTTGGTGTGCTGATCAAGCAGGAATATTAAATACTGCAATTCCTAAATTTCAATCATGTGATGCTGGTGTCAAATGGTTCAAAGATAAAAATCAGTTTGATTATGTCTCACGTTATGGAGGTGGTGGTTTACCAGCACGAGGAAAAATAATTTTCTTCTGCAAAGGAAATAAAAATGATTCAACTCATGTAGGTATCGTTACAAAAGTTGAAGGAAATAAAGTCTATACAGTTGAAGGAAATACTTCTAATACAGTTAAAGAAAGAAGCTATGATACAAGCAACAGTAGAATTCTTGGATACGCTTCTCCTAACTACCCTTCTACTGGTTCAACAAATCAAACTTTACAGGGGGCTTTATCTGAAGCGTTCAAATTCTTTGCTAAATTTGAATCAGGACAAAATTATGGACAAGGATTTTCAAGTGGTGATGGATACCACGCAATGGGATATTATCAGTTTGATAATCGTTATGATCTACAAACATTCTTGAGTTATTGTTATGGAAAAGACAATGTTAAATACGCAATGTTTGCTCCTTATTTGAATATGAATAAAAAAGATTTGGCAAATAATAAAGGACTGGATAATGCTTGGAAACAGGCTTATAAAAACGATCCTAATGACTTTGCAATCAAACAAGATGAATTTGAATATAACAATTATTATGTTCCAGTCGAAAACAATTTGAAGAAAAAAGGAATTGATATTTCAGGAAAAAATGATGCTGTAAAAGGCATGGCTTGTTCTCTTTCTAACTGGTCTGGAAGTGGAACTGCTCCAAAAATAATTGCTGATTCAGGTGCGAAAACTTCAATGGATGATCGTACTTTTGTATCAAAGGTTTATGATTATCTCTATTCTCTAGATATGAATGGATATAAAAAATACGGAAAGACAGGAAAGAAATATTATAATAGTTGGCATAATCGTTGGAAAAACGAGAAAGCAGAATGCCTTAAATATTTATAAAAGAAAGGAAATTTAAATGGATTATGGACGATAAAATTACAAAAAAGACAGTTATCTATATCACTATTCTTATTCTATTAATTGGTGGATATTTAACTTATCTAATACTGCAAAATACTGTTTTCAATAAAAATATTAAAGAATTAAATTACTACTATGAAATTGAAAATGAAGATTCTATTTCTGATATTTTAAATAAAAATCAGACAATAGCTTTTAAAAATGATATTCAAAAATATCTAGAAGAATTAGAATATAAAGATAAAGAAATTAACAATATACAAATAAAAAAGCCAAAAAAAGAAAACAAAAAAT
Organism: Faecalibacillus sp. MSK20_93; assembly: GCF_020589945.1. Taxonomy (NCBI): domain Bacteria; kingdom Bacillati; phylum Bacillota; class Erysipelotrichia; order Erysipelotrichales; family Coprobacillaceae; genus Faecalibacillus; species Faecalibacillus sp. MSK20_93. The sequence continues at coordinate 27,912 of NZ_JAJDKA010000027.1, forward strand.
TGTTTACATGCTATGTGCTTTTGGATGATGATTGGCAATCTTTATATAAGACAAAGTTCAATATTCAAAATAAAAAATGTAAATTTATATGGAATGGAGACATCAATAATCAAGATTACAAACCAAACAAAAAAGGAAAAACGTATCTGTATATTGTAGATAAGGATGCATATAAAAATAAAAAAATAAATGATGATACCGAAAATCAAATGCCTGATGAAGATGAAGAACCTGAAGGAGAAGATGTTTCTTCTTACTAGTTTCCATATGAACAACGAACAATTATTTTGGTACATCCGTATTGAAAAAATGTTAGATGCGTATGATATGATTTCAAATAATCATCTATTAAACAGGCAAGAAATTTTATCGTCATTAGAAAATAAAGACAATGATTTTTATATCTAAACCTATTTTTATGTTAGTAATGAATATAAAAAAGCACTGTCTAAAATCACTCCTGCCCTTTCCTTTCTTATAAAAAAATAAGGAGATTTTATTTATGGCAACAGTAAAAATAAATGAAAAATTAGTGAGCATCATCAAAGATAAAAGGAAAAAAAAGAAGCTTACACAAAAAGATATGGCTGAATATCTACAAATATCATTTTCAAATTATCAAAGACTTGAAGCAAATAAATATGAAACTTATGACCAAAACCTACTAAAACAAATAGCAGTCAAACTTGAAATTGATGATGAAATATTTAGCGATACATTAAAAGTATCACCTACTACTAAAATGGCTTTACGTATAAAAAATGAAACTCTAAAACAAATTAAAATGATAGAAATTGAACATGAATTTGATTCATTTTCTCAAACAGCTAATTATATTTTTGAACAGTATTTTCTTAATCACGACCTGTCAAAAGTGAAATATGATATAGAAAATATGTTTCAAGAAGTTGTTTTAAAAACATGGGCAACAACAGTAAAAGACCTTGAAAAAGAAAATATCAGCAATAAAAAATTCCTAGATTTTATTTTGGAAACTTATGAAATTGATGAAGAACAAGCAAAAAAAGATTTCAATTCTATCGAATCGAAAAGAAAAAATATAGCTAAATGGTAATACAAAAACAGTTGTTTTTTAATTATTATTTTTTGATTTTTAATTATTTTAATAAACAAAAACATAAAATAATTAAATTAAAAAATTCAAATTTTCAAATAAAAAAGTAATAAAAAATTCGAAAAAAGGAGTTGAAAAAATTGTTAGAAAATTACAGAACCGTACTGTATTCTGATGAACCGTTATATCAAAAATTGTTCAAGAGATTTACATTTAAAGATAACGAATATGATGAAATCGTTCATTTTTTTGATAGAAATACAAATGAAGTTATCCATATAGTTTCAAATAAATACATCAATTTTTCAATAAATCCAGTAACGGGTTATAGAAATCTAACACATGTAATTATTCAAAAATCATTCTATAAAAGTAAAGATCTAATAATGATTTTAAGAAAATTAAAGGTGTTCAGACCTGAAGTATTTGTTCTTGTTTATCTTGATAGTTCATTTGAATATTTTGAAAAACTTTGTTCAATTATAGCAAAAGAAGAACTTGCAACTATTGCATTTGATGAAGATGACATCTTCACTTGGTATGAACTTACAAGCAATAATGAGTTGCCAATTCAAGATGATTATGTTCTAAAAAAATACAATAAAAGACAAAATAAATTCTTTGATCAATATTAAGTGCTGTCGGACAATTTTTGAATATTTTGAAAAATCAAAATAAACGTCAACCATGCGGGGTTGGACGGATAAAACCGTCCTAAAAGTACTCAAAATACTGAATATTGTCGGACAATGGTTAAATTCTTCAGGAATCGTCAACCATGCGCTTTTCAAAGGAAAATTCATAAAAATAGTGAATATTTTCTTGAATATTTTTGTTTTACAGGTAAATTTGAGCAAAAGTTGTCGGACAAAAAGTGAATATTTTACAGGAATCGTCAACCATGCGGTTTTTGGCTGAATATTTTAAAAAATAAAGCACAAAAAAACTTTGAATATTCACTTTTGGAGGACACTTCTAAAAAAATCAAAATAAACGTCAACCGTGCGGTTTTCAAAAGAAAAAAGCATAGTTTTTCTTGAATATTTTTTGAATATTTATTTCCAAAATATTCAACTGTCTCCAAAAATGAATATTTGAATAAACGTCAACCATGCGGTTGTTCGCACTGCGAACAAGCCCCAAATGGAGTGTCTGTCGGACACTCCTTATCCTGCTACTTAATTTTCGGTCAAAATATTCAGTTAATTAGGACAAGAAAATTAAGTAGGAAGCAAATTTTTTAGATTTAGATGAAGAGCCAACTTAGCTCTTTTTTCATTAACAAAATTATAAAAAGGAGGTAATAAGTTTTGAACAAAAAAGAAGATAAAAAGCATCACCAAGAGTTGATGATCATTGTTATTGGTATATCGATAATCGTACCGATTTTTTCAGTAATGTTTGTATATATGTTCTTCAGTTTATTATTACAGGAAAGTTCTTTTGTAACTGTTTTTTCAGATAATTTGGATATTATCGTGATCGTTACATTTGCTTTATATGTTCTTTCATTTACATTTATTACAAAAGCATTTCTTTTTTCAAAGCCAAAGAAAACAGATACATTAGGGAAACAAAGCTGGAAGACTATTGATGAACAAAAAGAATTTGAAGATTTTAGAATTGCAAAAATAGATATGAATGAAAAAATTGAAACAGCAGGTATGCCTGTCAATAAGATCAGTGACAATGAACTTATTTATGATGTCGGTGCTACTCACAGTTTAAATTATGGTTCAACTCGTTCAGGAAAAACGAGAAAACTTTTAAGTGTATTTGTCATGTTAGTTATAAAAGCTCGTGAGTCTGCAATCTTTCATGATAACAAAGGAGAACTGTATCGTCGCTTTCATACTTTGTTTGAAAAATATGGTTACACTGTTAATGTTATTGATTTTAGATTTATGAAAAAATCTCAAAGATGGAATCCGCTTAAATTGATTGTTGATTGTTTTAAAGATAATGATGACCCTCGTATAGATGATGCAGACCAGTTTACTGATGACTTCGTTAACCAAGTTGTAGTAGACAATGGTAAAAGTGAGAGAATTTGGATAGATGGTCAAAAGGCTTTAATTAAATCAATCATACTTGCAGTCGCACAAGCAAACATTAAAGACAATCGTAAAAATCTTTTTTCAGTTTATCAGGTTCTTTCCGTATTAGGAAAGGAAGTTACTTTTAAAGGAGAAAAAAATCCACGTATGCTTTTAAGTGCCTATATTAATTCACTGGATGAAATAAATCCATCACGTGTTGCCTTCACCCCTATTGCTAACTCTCCTGATAAGACACGTGGAAGTTTTATGACTTCAACATTATCGACACTTGCAATTTTTAGTGGACAAAATTTAGCAAAATTATTAAGTGATTCCGATATGACATTTAGTGATTATGCAAATGGTAAACATGTTTTATTTATTATTAACCCTGATGAAAATTCTAAATATAATCCTATCATTTCTGTTTTAGTTGACCAAGCTTATCAAGAACTTGTTAGATGTGCTACAGCTACAAAAGATATGCATTTAAATAAACGTTGTCACATTTTTTTAGATGAATTTGGAAACATGGCACCTATCAATCAAATTGAAACAAAAATTACAGTTGCCCTATCTCGTTGGATTTTCTTACATCTTTTTCTTCAAGCTGATGAACAGTTAGATGAAAAATATGGTGATAAAATAGCATTAATTATTCGTGGTAACTGTAACTTAAAAACTTTTATTTCAAGTGCAAGTATGGATACCTGCGAAAACTTTAGTAAAGAAATAGGATATGAAACTATTTGGGTCGCAAGTCAAAGTGGAAACTTTAATAACAATGCTACTCAAAATGGTGGAGGAGTTTCATACAGTCAGCAACAAGTTCCTTTGATTGCTCCTGATGTTTTACGTTATCAAAATGTTACAGATGGAAGAGGAATTATTGTTACACGTACTTATCTTGGACCTATGCAAAACTATCTTCCTGATATGACTGAATACAAATGGATTAAAGACTTGCATGAGGAAGATTCAAGAATAGATAATATAAATAGAAAAATTCATTATGCTGTACCTCGCTATATTATTTATACAAGAGCTGATTATGACCTATCACAAATTCCTAATGTAAAAAACAATATCAAACCTAAAACTACTGAATTAGTTGAAGAAGATATGTACTGGTACTGGTCACAACGTGATGATCTTGCTTCTGCTGTAAAAAGACATATCAATGCTTACGTTAAATCTTTAGGCTATTTTCCTGAAAGAAGAGAATTACTAAATTATATGAATTCTGAACAGTTCTTTGAATTTATCAATCAAATTGATGTACCACACATCAATGCCCAAAAAGAAAATTCAGCAAGTCATATTAAAGATATTCAAAAAGAAATGTCAAAGACATCTAAAAGTGTTCCTAAAATGTCCTTATTAGATAAAATCAATGAATTAAACAGTAATGATCTAAGGAAAGCATTTGAAAGTATCAACACGATCAGAGGTAATAAATAATATGGAAATATTCTGCAATATTCAATATAAACAAACTCAATATTCTAAATCGAATGACAGCAAGCAAAAAATTAATACTGGTGCTATGTGCGATTACTACGATCGTGATGAAGCGTGTGATAAAACTATTGATACTGAAGATGCTGTAAACTATTACAAATATAGAATTGGATCTAATGGTGGTTGGGGTAAGAATGGTGATTTCAAAGCGGACGAAGATAAAAAACTCTTTGAAAAATATAAACCTGAAACGATCTATAGACTGGTTATTTCATTTGATGAAACTTTTGCTAGAGAAAATAAAATTCTAGATAAAAAAGCAATGAAAAATCTAATGAATAAGAGCATGAACAAAAATATCAAGGAATTGGGATTGAATCCTGATAATGTCGAATGGGGTTGCTACTACCATACGAATACAGTGCACCCCCACATCCATGCTTTTATCTTTGAAAAAAGCCCAACAAGAACAGATTACCATATTAAAACAAATACTTTTAAACCTATCAAGTCAAACATTATTAGAACAATGAATATCAATTCTGAACTTTATCTTAAAAGAGACAATGTAAAAAAAGAAATCATTGATACATTAAAAGAAATGGGATTGGATGCTGGTAAATATTCAAATTCTAACAATTCAAAAAAATTATTTGCAAACGATAAAGAAATCAACAAAATGTTCAAGAAATTAGAAAAAATCGTTCCTAAAACTGGCAGTATGAAATATAATTCCGCAAACATCATGCCCTATCGTCAAGAAATTGATAAACTTGTAGATAAATTGTTAGAAAAAGATGACGTTAAAAAGCTTTATAAAAAATACAGGGAAATGCTAGAAAAAGAAAAAGAAATGTTTGATAATCGTTACTTTTCTAAAGAAGAATCTAAAGAACAAAATAAATCCATTGAAAACAAAGAAAAGGAATTACATGATCGCATTGCTAATATGATCCTTCAAAATATCAAATGTTATCGTGAAGATGTTGATGAATACGAGCAGGAACAAGAAGATGAATTATATATTGATAATACTTCCGAAACAGTTTCTGAACATGCCAAGGTATCAATGAAAAACAGGAGTAGATGTCTTGAAGGTGGTGTACTAGATGAACTTGCTAAAGAACTTGCACAAGCACATTATGATCTAAAAGAACAAGAACAAATGCTCAACAACATGATTGAAAAAGCAAGAGCACAAAGTAAAAATCTCGAATTTGTACATGGAGGATAATTATGAGATCAATAAAAAAAGAATTAGAATTTATCATAGACAAGACCTATGAAAATTTAAACAAAGAAAATAATTATAAGAACTTTAAAATAGAATTTTCAAAAAAAGAATCAACAAAAAATGAAAAATATAAAGACAATGTGCTTACTGTTTTTAATCTCTATCGTCAAGAGGTTGCAATAGCAAATTCATGTATTATCGCCCTTGCCCACCACATTGATTTTTGTGATCGTGGGGAAACTAAAAATGATAAGACTTTTCTTCAGGTATATTCAAAATTACTTTATAAAGCTCTTATCTTCCAATTATTGGATTATGTTCAATTAATCAACTGCGAGGACTATGAAAACCAAAAGTTAATAAAAACAGCTTTAGAAGTGTGCTGGAAAAAGAATGTTGTTTTACAAATATATAAAACTACTATTTTAGAGGTATTTAATTCTTACAACATCAAAGCTTATCTTAAAGAAAATGGATTTAGATATAATTCCAGCTATCAATCATGGGATAAAGAATATGAAATTGATAAGGTAGATGAAATAACAGAGAAACTATTTTCTCTTGATCAAACAGTTAAATTGGACTTTAGAACACCTCATCATCTTGTTTTGGTGTTTGATGGCTATATAGTTGTTGAGGGAAATACGTTTAAAGCAAAAGAAATACTTAAAGAATATCATTTTGGATTCTCTAATGGTAAATGGAGAAAGAAAATAAAAGCAAATAGATACTTATATGAAAAAGAAATCATTTCCGCTGTTTTACCAAAAGGATTGGGTATTAAAATTGGTATTGAATACGAATAATAAATACTAATTATATATGTTATAATAAGTATGAAAGTTGGTGACAACATGGAGATTTATAAAGGATATTATTCTAATAAAAAATATCAATTTATTTACAATATTGAAGACATTAAAAAAATTGTAAAACCCATTTTTGACGAATATGAGGTCAACCGTGTATTATTATTTGGCTCTTATGCTAGAAATGAAGCCTCATTAATAAGTGATATAGACTTCTGTATTATTGATCCAAGAATTAAAAGTTTAAAATTATTTTCACTTAAAGGAGATTTACAAAAAGCATTATCTAAAGATATTGATATTTTTCAAATATCTTCTATTGAAATTGATTCACCAATATACAAAAATATTTTTAGTGAAGGAATAACAATATATGATTCTAAATATAATCATTAATCTTTTACTCATTCAGGTAAAGGAGATGAATTGATATGGCAATTAAAAAAGTAATAATTACTGAAAATGATGATTTTGAGCTATTTAAAAGCAATCTTTGTCAGTCTATTAAATTATTAGATCCTCAGGAAGCTATAGAAGAAATTATAGATTCCCATGCAATAGAAAAATTCTTTAAAGAAAAAAATTATTGTAAATCATTTTATTTAGTAGCAATGGTCAATTATCTCTCAAATAAATATGGTTTAAATATGAATATCCATACTTATGATAAATATAAAATGAAAAACATTATTTATCCTAGAGGAATTGAAATGATGTCTAGATTATTGAAAAATAATGATATAAAAGAAAAGGCATTAAAGAATGCTGAAAAAGAATTTCTACAATTTAATATTTGTGAGGGAGACATAGAAAATGTCTACTGATACAAATATCATCAATGAAAAAACATCAAATCAATATTTAAATTTATTTATATTTTATAAGTTACTATGACGAAAAAACTAATTAGAATAGTATTAAATAAAGTATTGAATTAAATTTGAAATATGATACTATACTAAATGTAGGTGGTAGTTCCACCAAAAGATTCCTCACTTTTAAAAAGAGGTAAAAGTTGGGTGACCTCATACCGTAGTTGAGGACTATACAAAGTTGGGTGACCTCATACCATAGTTGAGGACTATACAAAGTTGGGTGACCTCATACCGTAGTTGAGGACTATAAAAGTTTGGATAGTCATAATATATGACTGTCCTTTTTTAATAAAATAGGATGTGATTTAATGAAAAAAGAAAACTTGTCAAAATTAATTCTAATTAGAATTGATGAAGAATATATAAGCTATTTAAGAAAATATGATAGTAAAGTTCAAATCAACTCTAGTGTTTTACATAAAGACAATAAACCTTTTGTGGGTGTTCTTTTTGAAATCAACAATTTAAAATATTTTGTACCTATCTCTAGTAATAAAAAGGATAAATTATCTAGAATGTTTAATAAATATGTTGAAACAGGTAAAAAGCCTATAGATATGTTTTTTATTGAGGAAACATATAATGATGAAAGAAAGCTTCTCTCTGTTTTAAATCTAAATAATATGATTCCTGTATGTGACAGAGCAATAATCAATTATAATATTAGTCAAGACAAAGATTATTTTCTTTTAAGAAAAGAAATAGCATTTTGTAACCTACATAAGAAAAAAATAATATCTGACAGCAAAAGAATTTATAATGCTGTTATAACTCATTCTTGGCAATCACTTGAAAACAGATGCTGTAATTTCAAGTTGCTAGAAGAAAAATGTATTTATTATCAAAGTCAAAATATTTAATGTAATAGAAGAGCCAAGTTGGCTCTTTTTACATTATTGGAAAATAAAGTGAGAAATAATTTATCTACTTCTTGTAAAATAAAAATATAATTAAAGGAGAACAAAAAATGAATATTAAAATAATTGGTAAATGTATTAAAAGTACTAAACCTATGTTAAAACCCGAACAAGTAGGTAATAGTAAAGCTTTCATAGTTAATGATGAAAAAGAAGAATATGAAGAATATGATGTTGAAGAAGTTATTAATTCATTAAAAGATTATCTATCGAAGCAACAGTACAACTATTCAATACATCTTATTAAAAATTGGAAAGATACAAATGTACTGCATAAATTAATGAGTATTACTCTTCGTGAAAATAATGAAATACAGGATATTAAACATAAAAAACTATGGAATATTTATAAAACTTGGATATTTGATACAATGCTTAAAGAGCTAAAATATTCCCCATTTTACAAAGGAATGTCAACATCTCGTGAAGGATGGCAATCTGATAAAAACCGCCCTTATTATTGGGGGTGTATGATTGATGGCTACATTTTTGCTTATGGATATACGCATCCAGAATTAAGTATTGATACAATGATTTCTAAAAAATATTAAAATATATAAATGACAAAAGAGCCAAGTTAGCTCTTTTTTGTTATAACTGTAAAAGGAGCTGTACTATGAATAATTATAAAAAACTAGAAACACGTATTAAATCATTAGAACAAAAAAAGAAAAAGAAAGAAGAGAATATAAAAAAAGAACAAAATGAAATCAAGGAATATAACAAAGAATTAAAAGAGCTTTATGCTATGAAAGATGAAATTGAAAAGGTCAATAATAAATTAAATAGTTTTTTTCTAAATGATTCCCCTACTTCCAACGAAGTCGAAGAAGAATATGATAACTATGAATCATGAGATATGAAATAAAGAATGGTAAAAATAAGACTTATTATTTTAAAAATGAATTAAAAGAATTTGGTTGTCAGTTCAAAAAAACTGGTAAATATTCAGGATATTGGTATTTAAATACTGAAGATCAATTCCTAGCCAATAGGCTTCAAGCATATTGTTTAAAAAAAAGATTAACTTTTTTGATATTGGAATCCTCATATTCAAGAAATGCTCATTATCGTGCAGATTTTTTTGCCAACAACAAACCTATCATTAAAAATGGTAAGCCCTATTATCGCTGTGTGTATTGTGGAAGACTTTTTCAAAAAAATCAAATAACTATAGATCATCTATATCCTATCCATAAAGTAAAAAATAGTAGTTTTAGAAATATAAATAGAGAACTGTTAAAAAAATTCGATATAGAAGATATAAATGACTGCAAAAATCTAGTAGCAGCCTGTAGTAGTTGTAACAAAAGAAAATCAAAAAAAACTGGTCTATGGCTGATTAGAGGGGGCTGTAAAGAAACCTAACCTTTTGGATTAGGTTCATCAGCCTCTTTTTTTAG
>NZ_JAJDKA010000028.1:0-36534 GCF_020589945.1 Faecalibacillus sp. MSK20_93
CTTGCACTGCGACCTATCAGAAATGAACTGGTCAGCCAACAATGTTGGCAGGTAGCAAGAATCCCCTGTCTTTAGACATGGGGAGTGTCAAAATGAGAAAAGAATCAATGTAAAAAGAAAAGGATTGAGTCCATTAGCTTATAGACAACAATCCCTATCTTAAATTTTATAGTCCAACTATTTCAGTGCACTACACAACTATTGACGCTTTTTATTTTATTTATCTTTCCAAAAATCAACAGGTTCATATTCTTGTAACTGTGCAAGAAATCCAGCTTTTTGAAGTTCTTCTTGAATTTCATCGAGAATTTCTTCATTGTCTGCATGAACTGTATGATAATGATATCCTGATGTGACATTTTTTAGTAAGCTTGAATGTCCTGTTTGTAGATTTGTCATATAATTTTTAATATCTCTTCTTGAGGCAATATTTAATGTTGCTTTTACAATATTATAAACTTTATGATAAACAAAGACATCTTCAACATAACCACCTAAGTCAACAATTAAAGAAAGTTCTTTTTCTACTTCATTATCATCATGATGTACCTTAAAAATACGTTTACAAACTTTTTGTGTATTTAAAACATATCCTTTATGTGTTGAATAAATATCATAATCACCAGCACGAAGTAAAGCAATGTCTTGAACAATGACTTGTCGACTTACTTGGAGGGTTTTCGCTAAATATGTTCCTGATACAGGTTGTAAACTGTTTTTTAAAATATCAATAATGGCTTGTCTTCTTTTATTTCCATCCATAACTCGCCCTCCTTAATTGATATTATAGCACATGTAAATTCTTCAATGAAAGGTCTAATATTGGTGCAGAATGTGTTAGAGCACCACTTGAAACATAATCTACTCCTAAATTTGTAAGTCTTGCAATGTTTTCTTTTGTGACATTTCCTGAAACTTCAATTTCAGCACGATGATCAATATAAGCAATAGCTTCTTTTAACATATCATCATCCATATTATCTAGCATGATAATGTCTGCCCCTGCTTCTACTGCTTCTTTGACCATTTCCATATTTTCTACTTCAATTTCAATTTTTCTAACAAATGGTGCATATTCTTTAGCAAGCATAATGGCTTCTTTGACTCCACCAGCAGCACCAATATGATTATCTTTTAATAAGACACCATCACTTAAATTATATCGATGATTATGTCCACCACCAACTCTTACTGCATATTTTTCAAAAATACGATTATTTGGTGTTGTCTTACGAGTATCTAATAAACGAATAGAAGAATCTTTTAAATATTTTTGAACATTCGCTGTGTAAGTGGCAATTCCACTCATTCTTTGTAAATAATTTAAAGCAACACGTTCTCCACTTAATAAAATACGAACATCCCCTTTGACACGTCCTAAAAGTTGCCCTTTTTCTACATGGTCGCCATCACTTGCAAAAAATTCAACATCACACGCTTCATCTAATAATTCAAAAGTACGTTCAAATATTTGTAATCCACAAATAATACCATCTTCTTTACAAATTAAATCAACGACACCTGTTTTAGAAAAAGGCATAACACTATTTGTAGAAACATCTTCACTAGTAATATCTTCTTTTAAAGCACTGATAATAAGTGGGTCTACATTTAATTTTAAAGTTGTTTGATCAAACATATAATGAGCTCTCTCCTTTAAACTTTTTTCAATACGTTTGGCAGCACGTTTAGCAAAAACAAGACTTTCTAAAAGTGAATTACTTGCAAGTCTATTTTTTCCATGAACACCATTACATGCTGTTTCTCCAATAGCATATAAATGTTTCATACTGGTATGACTATCATAGTCTACTTTAATACCACCCATGAAATAATGTTGTGCAGGTACAACAGGAATAGGTTCTTCAAAAACGTCATATCCTTTTTCTTTACAATGTTCAACAATGTGAGGAAAATGACTTTCGATTTCTTCTTTACCAATTGGTCTTAAATCTTCATAAACATAATCTGTTTGATCTTTTTCCATTTGTTTAAAAATAGCTTCTGCCACAACATCTCTTGGAAGAAGTTCATTGACAAAACGATTTCCATTTTTATCTAAAAGAATAGCTCCTTCACCACGAACAGATTCAGAAATCAAAAAACTTCTTTCATGATCTGTTGTATATAAAGTTGTTGGATGAATTTGTACATAATCTAAGTTTTTAAGTTCGATTTGATATTTTTTAGAAAGTTCAATGCCGTCTCCAGTTAAATGAGGATAATTTGTAGAATGTTTATAAAGTCCACCGATTCCTCCTGTCGCTAAAACAACTTTTTTAGCATAAACTTTTTCTTCTTGATTATTTCTTTTAATCACACCACCTAAAGCAACATTTCCTCGAACAATTAAATCAACAAGAGGTGTATTTTCTAAAAGTGTCACATTCTTTTTTTGTCTTACTTTTTCTAATAAATGTCTCGTAATTTCTTTACCTGTAATATCTTCATGATAAAGGATACGTTTTTGGCTATGAGCCCCTTCTCTTGTAAAAGCAAGGCTTCCGTCTTCATTTCTTTCAAAATCAACCCCATAATTAATTAAATCTTGAATAACATCTGGTGATGATTTAATCATTAATTCAACTGAATAAGCATCATTTTCATAATGACCTGCTTTCATCGTATCTTCAAAATAACTATCATAGTCATCTTCATTTCTAAGCATACAGATTCCACCTTGTGCTAAAAATGAATCACTTAATTCCGCTTCTTTTTTAGTAACCATTAAAATATTTAAATCTTCTGGTAAATGTAAAGCCATATAAAGGGCTGAACATCCACTTCCTACTATTAATACATCTGTTTTCATATTCTACTCCTATTTTGCAAGTTCTAACATTTTTTTAAGTGGACTTAATGCTTTTTGCATAAAGTCATCATTTAAAATCACTTCATTTGTATCATTTTCTAAAACATCAACGATTTTTTCTAATGTCACTTTTTTCATATTTGGACAAACTTGTACATCCATAATAGTGTGTAAATTTTTATTTGGTGCTAATTCTTTGATTTTCGCAAAAACACCATCTACTGTCCCAATAATAAAATCTTTCGCTTCTGTTTGAACAACATAATCAATAATGGCAGAAGTACTTCCTACAAAATCAGCAGCTTCAACGATTTCTCTTTTACATTCTGGATGCACTGCAATTTTAGCCTCTGGATATTTTTGTTTCACTTCATTTAATTTATCCAAAGTAATATTGGTATGACGAGGACAATGTCCATAATTTGTCATCACATTTTTTTCAGGGACTTGTCTTCTTACAAAATCTCCTAAGTTTTGATCTGGTATAAAGAAAATATTTTTTTGTGGTAATGCTTTAACGATTTTTATCGCATTTGAAGATGTCACACAGACATCCGCATATTGTTTGATTTCAGCTGTCGAATTAATATAACAAACAACTGCTAAATCATCATATTTTTCTCTCATTTCTTTAATTTCTTTAATTGTAATCATATGTGCCATTGGACAATCCGCAAAGGCATCAGGCATTAAAACCTTTTTATTTGGATTTAAGATTTTGGCACTTTCCCCCATAAATTCAACACCCGCAAAAACAATACGATCAGCTTCTGTTTGACTTGCAACTTTAGCAAGATAAAATGAATCTCCAATATAATCAGCAATCTTTTGCACTTCTTCATCTACATAATAATGTGCTAAAATAATCGCATTTTTTTCTTCTTTTAACTTTTTAATTTTTCCTATATTATCCATATAACTTCTCCCTTTTCTCGAGGAGAGTATACTCCTTTTGTTTACACCTGACAAGACAGTTGCCAAAAATAAATATAAAAAAGATATCTTTTTTCAAAGATACCTCTTACATTTCTTTTAACCCTAATAAAATACATCCAATCAACATATATTCCTTTAAGCTTTCAATCTTAATCAAATCAGGGATATAACTCTTTGGCATATATTTTTCCATTTCTTTTTTTACATCATCACTTTTAGAAATCAACCGATTATAAATAATGATTGCATCCGGTGCCACCATCGAAGTAATCCCTAAACAATACTTCATTGTCCATTCAAGAGCTCCTTCTGGAGTTTTTTTGATTTCTTGATAATTCTCACTAAAAGAAATCGGTAAATACTGAATTTCACCCGCAATATTATGCCTTCCTTTAATTAAATGTCCTCTATGAATATGTCCTACTCCTCCCGTTCCACCAATACGTGCTTGATAAAGGAATGAAACAGATTCATAGTCATCTTGTGAAGCAAAATATCCCATCACAATTGTATTAACATCATTATTAATGACAATCTTTTGACTATATTTTTCTTCAAGAAAAGCTTGTAAATGACATTCATTCAAGCCATATTTTTTTAAAGTTACTACCCCATTATAAACAACCCCAGGTAGTGAAAGACTAATGAGTTCTATATCAGGATATCCATATAAAATCGTATTAATTAAATCAACAATATCATCGACTGAAATAGTGTTTTTATAGACTTCAAAATCTTCTAAAATCATATTGTTTTCATCATAAAGACGACTTACAAGTCTTACTTTTTGATCTAATTGAATAAAAGCAAGTGCTAAAACTTGTTGATGAGCTTTCAACATTTGTTTAATAGGTAAAGGATTTTCTTGTTGACTTTGAACTTCTTTTTCTTTATAAAGTTCATCTTCTAAAAAAGTAATCGTATTTCCCACATCATATTTTCCAAATAATGCAGGTGATAAAGCATAAACACGCTTATTTTTTAAGACTCCTTCTACTTCAGATAAACGAAATGATACCTGTGGTGCTAGTAGAATAACATCATAATCTTTCGCCATGTCATAAAGATTCCCATAAGAAACAGCATTAAATTCAAAATCTTTATTTAGAAGCTGTACACCCTCATTTAATTTTTCCGCAAAGAAACCTGTAGTAAGTCCACTTGTACACGAAAGAAGTACTTTTGTTTTTTTAGAAGTTGTCAACCTTTGTAAACAAAGACGCATGTCATAAAGTAAACCTAAAGCGTGATGAAAATTATTCATTTGAAAATGAATAAAGAAGACTTTTTCTTTAGTCATCTTATTTTCAACATCGAGTTCAATAATACAATCAGGATAAAAATTAATGAATCCTAAACCATATTTTGTTTCAATCACAATATTATCATTTACTTCTTTGACATCCCAATCATCTTCATTTTGATTCAACAGCCATCTCTTTAAAAGCTCTGTATCAATCTCTTTTAAAAAAGAATCCATCGTCCTCACCTCTTTTTTTTTATACATTTTTTCATCCAAAAATTAAAATTCTTGATAATAATCAAGAATTATTGTTCAGGTACAACTGCGAAATAAACAAGGTCTTCTTCATGATCATTGACCATTGTATGTTTATGACCTTTAGGACAATAATGAACACTTCCTTTATGAAGTTCTTCTCTTTGTCCATCATAAATAACATAACCATTACCAGAGATGACATAAATCACCTCACTGTTTGTTTCATGAACATGTTCTCCAACACTTCCACCAGTTGGAATATGTCCAATCATAAAACGATTCAAACCATCAAAATACATTTTTGCTTCAATGTATTTTTCGCCACCTTTAAAGTTTTCAAATTTGTCTAAATTATTTTCATCATATTCAAAAATCATTTTTATATCCCCCAATCGCTTTTCATTATAACATATCTTACAGAAATGTAAGATGACGAATTGCATGATTTTCTATATAATATTAGAAGAAGGTGATCTTATGTATAAATTATTAATTGTTGAAGATGATTTTATTATCGCAAAAGGCTTACAAAAACATTTTGAAAAATATCATTATGATGTTCAATATATAGAAGATTTTGAACATGTTTTAGATGAATTTTTAGAGTTTCAACCTGATCTTGTTTTATTAGATATCCATCTTCCTTTTTTTGATGGTTATTATTGGTGTCAAGAAATTCGGAAAATCTCACAAGTCCCTATTGTTTTTATTTCTTCCGCTAATGAAAATATGAATATTGTTTTAGCAATGAATATGGGTGGTGATGATTTTATTAATAAACCTTTTGATTTACAGGTTGTACAAGCTAAATTACAAGCGATTCTTAGAAGAACTTATAGTTTTTCTAAAGATTTTCATTTGTTAACTTATCAAGATGTTCATTTAGATATTTTAGCTGGAAAAATTACTTATCAACAAAAGGAACTTATTCTAACTAAAAATGAATTAAAAATCTTAGAATATTTATTTGAACATGCGGAAGTGATTGTTTCTCGTATTGATTTAATGAATCATTTATGGGATGATCACCAATTTATTGATGATAATACTTTAAGTGTTAATATGAATCGTTTAAGAAAAAAATTAGAAGATATTGGTTTACATGATTTTATTCATACTAAGAAAGGCTTAGGTTATTTATTATGTTTAAAGACTATTTAAAGAAAACATATCCCGTCTATCTTCTTTATTTGTTGTTTGTCTTATGTACTTTTGTTGTTTTAATGATATGTCAAATGATTTCAGATTTAATTATTTATATGTTAAGTCTCTATTTTTCTATCATCCTTCTTTATTTTTTACTTGATTATAGAAAATACAGACAACATCATCAATATTTGATTTATTTAAAAGACAATCCTGAATTGTTTGATAATTTACCTCAAGAAAGCTATCTTGAAGAAAAAACGTATCAAGAAATGCTTCAAATATTACAAAAAAAGATATTTCAACTTAAACAAGAAAATCAACAAAAATACAATAACACGATAGATTATTATACAAAATGGGTCCATCAAATCAAAACTCCTATTGCTGGATTAAAACTCATCATTCAAAATGATTACCCAGATAAAAAAATGCTTGTAGAACTTTTAAAAATAGAACAATATGTTAATATGGCTTTACAATATGTACGTTTAGATTCTATTCACCATGATCTTTCTTTTCAAAAAGTTTCTTTAGATCATCTTGTTAGTCAAGAAATCAAAAAACAATCACTCTTTTTCTTTCAAAAAAATTTAAAAGTAGATTATCAAATTAAAGACCTACAAATCTTAACAGATGAAAAATGGAGTGGTTTTGTCATTGAACAAGTTCTTTCTAATGCTTTAAAATATACGAAAGAAGGAAGTATTACTTTTTATAATGAAGGTGAAAAGCTTTATATTCAAGACAGTGGTATTGGTATTAAAGAAAGTGATCTGCCACGTGTTTTTGAAAAAGGATTTACAGGTTTTCAAGGAAGAAATGATAAAAAAGCCAGTGGTTTAGGTCTTTATTTATGTAAAAATATTTTTAATCAATTGGATCATTTGATTTCTATTGAATCAAAAGTAGGTCAAGGAACAACTGTTTGTCTTGATTTTAGTAAAAAAGAAATATTTATTGAATAATCTTACAAAAATGTAAGATTATTTTACTTACTTGTAAGATAAATCGATAGGTCATATTTTAGAAGTAGAATACAATAAGTATGTAAAAAGGAGGACACAAAAATGTCATTATTAAACGTTAAACATTTACAAAAAATTTATTCAACGCGTTTTTCAAGCCAAAAGGTAGAAGCTTTAAAAGATGTTTCTTTTGACGTTGAAGAAGGAGAATATATCGCCATTATGGGTGAATCTGGAAGTGGAAAAACAACACTCTTAAATATTCTTGCTTCATTAGATAAACCAACAAGTGGAGAGGTTTTATTAGATGGAAAAGATCTTACAAAAATCTCTGATAAACATATTTCAGCTTTTAGACGAGATAATCTTGGCTTTGTTTTTCAAGATTTTAACTTATTAGATACTTTTAATGTCGCTGACAATATCTATTTACCTCTTGTTTTATCAAAAGAACCCTATGCTTTAATGAAACCAAAACTAGAAAAACTTGCAAGATCATTAGGAATTAATCATTTATTAGAAAAATATCCTTACGAAATATCTGGTGGTCAAAAACAAAGAGTTGCGGTTGCAAGAGCCTTAATTACCCATCCTAAAATTATTTTAGCCGATGAACCCACAGGTGCTCTTGATTCAAAATCAACCGATCAACTTTTATCTATTTTTGATCAAATTCATCAAAGTGGACAAACAATTTTAATGGTTACTCATAGTAGTAAAGCAGCTAGTTATGCCAGTCGTGTCTTATTTATTAAAGACGGACAAATCTTCCATCAACTTTATAAAGGAGATATGTCTAATCAAGAAATGTATCAAGCTATTAGCGATACTCTAACAATGCTTCTTTCGGGAGGTCAATAAAATGAAATTTTATTTAAAATTGGCTTTAGGAAATATCAAAAAGAATAAAAAGCTTTATAGTTCTTACTTTATTTCTACTATTTTCTCTATCGCCCTTTATTTCATTATTAAAACTGTAGGAAATAGTCCTACTTTAAAGGATCATGATTCAATTACTATGTTTTTAAATTTAGGAGGCTATGTGATTGCCCTCTTCTCTTTGATTTTCTTATTTTATACCAATAGTTTTGTGATAAAGAATCGAAAAAAAGAAATCAGTCTTTATCATATATTAGGAATGGAAAAAAGAAATGTACGTTCTATGATGTTATTAGAAACTATCGTTATTGCTCTTATTTCTCTTGTAAGTGGTATTGTTATTGGAATGCTTCTTTCGCAAATTACATCTGTCATTATTTTAAGAATCATTCATAAAAGTATTCATTTTTCTCTTATTTTTTCAATAGATGCTTTTATAAAAACGATTATTATTTTCAGTATTATTTTCTTTTTATCACTTATTTATAATATTTCTGTTGTTGTTAGAAGTAATCCCATTGAACTTTTAAAAGGACAGAATATTGGTGAAAAAGAACCTAAAACAAAAATCTTTTTAACACTTTTAGGGATTATTGCTTTAGGTGCAGGTTATTATATTGCTTTGTCCATTACCGATCCTATGCAAGCTATGGTTTTATTCTTTGTTGCTGTTATTTTAGTCATGATTGGTACGTATTGTTTATTTACAGCAGGAAGTATTGCTTTATTAAAGTTTTTAAAATCAAGAAGAAACTTTTATTATCAACCAGCACACTTTACTTCTATTTCAGGTCTTTTATATCGTATGAAACAAAATGCTGTTGGTCTTGCTAATATTTGTATTTTATGTACTTGTGTTTTAGTGACACTTTCTTCAACAATTTGTTTATATAAGGGTATTCAAGATAGTATCAAAAGACAATATTACATGGATGGAACTATTACTGTAACTGATTCGGATTATCCAGACCAAGTCTATGAAGATGTTAAAGGATTATTAAAAAATAAAAAATATGATTCTCTTTACACTCTTTCTTATTATAATTACACAGGAAGTTTAAAGAAAAATAAAGTACATCTAAATGATTATGACTATAATCATTTAGCTTCTATTAATCTTATTTCTTTGGAGGATTATAATCATTATTTTAATCAAAATTTATCTTTAAATAATAATGAAGCTTATCTTTATAGTTATGAAGGTTATAATGATCATACCATTTCATTAGAGAATATTCCTTATACTATAAAAGGACAAATTAAAAATCGTCAACTTCAAGCAAATAATTGTTTTGCTCCAAATAATATCTCAATAGTAATCAATCAAAGTGCTTTAAATAACTATAAGCTTAAATCAAAAAGTTATTTCATAGGTTTTAATGCAAGTAAAAAAGTTGTAGATGAAGTAACTACTGCTATTATTCATAAAGATTATAATTACTTAGGAAATAAATATTATGTAAGTATACAAAATAGTTATGAAGATATTGATGTTATTTATGAATTATATGGTTCATTATTATTTATTGGAATTTTTCTATCAATGATGTTCTTAGTAGCAGCAATCGTAATTATTTATAATAAACAAATTTCTGAAGGATTTGAAGATCAAAATAAATTTGAAATCTTACAAAATGTTGGTATGTCACAAAAAGAAGTTAAACAGACGATTCAATTCCAAGTATTGATTTTCTTCTTTGTTCCATTGATTGTTGCCATCATTCATTTAGCCTTTGCCTATCCTTTAATCCTTCGTATTTTAAAAGGATTACAATGTAATGACAACGTTTATCTTATCTCAACTACTGGTTGCATTGCAGGTCTCATTATTATTTATACGATTGTTTATTTGATGACTTCTAAGGCCTATTATCGTATTGTTAAAAGATAAATCTAAAGCGGACTTAACAAGTTCGCTTTTATAATAAAAAAACAGAGAAAAATTCTCTGTTTATCCAACTAAAGCTCTAGTTCTCCGATTTATGTCTAACTAAAGCATGTTCTTTCTACAAGAACGATAACATATTGTGTATTCATACACAATAGCCCTATAAATCATTAACAATATTATGTACCCATATTCCTTTTCTTACAAGAATAAGACCAAGTGTTGCCTTAGGAATATCAACACATTGAACAAGTATATAAATTATAAGAATTGGTAGACTTGTTAGCCTTGTTAGTAATAAAGCAGCCATAAAAGTAAAGACAAATGTATAACCACTATCAAATAAGAATGTTAAAAACGTTTTTCCACCTGCTCGCATAGTAAAATAACTACTATAATAAACAGAAATAACAGGTAGCATACATGCTGCTACTTTAAGTAAAGATGTTGCAAGATTTTTTACTTCTACAGATGTGTTATAAATTTGTGGAATATAAATAGAAACATTAAATAAAACAACAGCCAACGTAAAACACATGATAAAGTTCATAAACACCATTTTCAAATCATAATCTTTCGCTCTTTCAATTTCACCTGCACCAAGTTGTTGTCCAACAACAATTGAAATAGAATTTCCCATAGCATAACAAACAATCATAAAGAAATTAGTAACGGTTGTGGTAATATTAATCGCTGCAACAGCAACAAGTCCTCTTGTAGAATAGCTTTGAGAAATCAAAGCAATAGAAATAGACCATAAGATTTCATTACATAAAAGAGGTAATCCTCTTTTCAACATTTCTTTAGTTGTATCAAAAGGAACTTTCTCCATCTTAATAGCATCTTTTAAATAAAGATTTCGAGAACCCCCTATAATATTAATACTCATTTCAATCACACGAGAAACAACCGTTCCAATCGCCGCGCCTGAAACCCCTAATTGTGGAAATCCAAAATGTCCAAAGATCAAAATATAATTAATACAGAAATTGACAATCACGGCGACCACACTCGCAATCATTGGTAAAATCGTATTTCCTGTTTCTCTAAGTGATGATGAATAAACTTGTGTAATCACAAAAGGAATCAATCCAACAAGCATAATTTTTAGATAATTCATCCCGTAATTTAATGTTTTTAAACTATCTTGAGGATTATCATTTAAATATAAAGAAATCAATTGTTGTCCAAATGTATAGAATAAAAAAATAGCTAGCAGTGCAATTATAATTCCTATAATCAATTTGATCCTAAAACAATTCTCCACTCCTTCTTTATTTTTCTTTCCATAAAACTGTGCCATAAAGATTCCTGGACCTGACATAGCGCCAAAAATCGTGACATTAAATACTTGTAATAATTGATTAGTAATAGAAACTCCTGACATAGAAAGTGTTCCTAATTGTCCAATCATAATATTATCTAATAAACTTGCAAGATTTGTAAAACCATTTTGAATAACAATGGGTATACAAATCGCAAGAACCATTTTATAAAATCCTTTACTTCCAATTAGTTTTTTCATATTCCCTCCTATGTGTAAAAGACATTATAATCGATTTTGCATTTAAAAAAAAGAGCTTTCGCTCTTTTGGTTATTTATTATCTCCTAATAATTGAAGAATATCTAAGAAGATATTAACAAAGTCTAAATAAAGATTAAATGCTCCATAAATACTTAATTTTTCTAACATTTCTGGATTAGATAAAGCATAATTATAAAGTTGTAATGATTTTTGCATATCATATGCCGTAATTCCTGCAAATAATGCAAGTGAAATAAGTGGCATAATAAGTGTTCCCACACCTAAATGAAAAATCATCACAATAACTGAAAAAATAATATAAACAAATAATCCTGCTAGACAGATTGTTCCAATTCTTGTTAGATCCATTTTAATCACTGTTCCTAATACAACAAGCACACCAAAGTAAATAGCTGCTACTAAAAAAGCAAGTGCAACACTAAAGGAAGTATAGCTTGCAATAACATAAGAAAATGTCACACCAGTAATGACTGAATAGATCATATAAAGAACTTTTGCCGTAATTGGTTTCATTGTCATTAAACGTCTTGATAAACCAATAACAACCGCAAATTGAAAAATAATTAAAATGAAAGGAAGCATTCCTGCATAAGACATAAATGATGATTTTTCTAAAGCAAAAGCCGTCACAAAAGTTGTTAAAACACCTATAATCATCCATTTAAAAATATTGTTAATGTATTGTTGTATCGTCATTGAACGATCTTCAACATATTCATAAGTTTTGTTATCCATATTCATTCTCCTATCCTTGAATAATACGATTTTCTAAAATTTTCTTTTCAGGTAAAGCTTTTTCAACATATCCTAAAATACAACAACCAACACCAACATAATCTTCTAAATGCCATTTTTGAAGATATTGTTGTCCCTTTTCTAACTCAAACATTTCTTTACAACGATTGATCCAACAAGAACCTATATTTAAAGCATAAGCTCCTGTTTGCATAGCACCAATCACTAATGAACCATCTTTTATACCATTACTTTCATCTTTTGGGACAAAGATAAAACATACTGTTGGTGCTCCATAAAAAGGATCAACATCTTTTCCAAAAATAATCGCATTAAGTTTTGAAAGTTCTTTGATTTCTTCTTGATTTTGAACAACCACAATTTTACTTGATTGTTTATTTTTACCACTAGGGGCATTTAAACCACAAGCTAAAATCATTTGTAATTCTTCATTTTTAATTTGTTCTTGTTTAAAACTACGACAACTTCTTCTTGTTGTAAGTGCTTCGATTGCATCCATTTTTATCTCTCCAATCCTAAAATATAATTGATAAATTGTTGAGCAGTTCTTCCTGAAGTTCCACCATGAGATAATTCCCATTTATTGGCTTCTAATAAAAGTTCTTTTTCATCCATTTCTATATTATTTTTATGCGCTAATTCTAAAACAATATGATTAAATTCTTTTTTCATTGGTTTAGAATAATTGATTTTAACTCCAAAACGATTAACTAATGAAAGTTTTTCTTCCATGGTATCTGATTGATGCATTCCATTTTCTTGAACAACATCATTACGATCAGACCAGTTTTCTTTAATAAGATGTCTTCTATTACTTGTTGCATAAATAAGAATATTTTCAGGTTTTGTTTCAACCCCACCTTCAATTACTGCTTTTAAGAATTTATATTCAATTTCAAATTCTTCAAATGATAAATCATCCATATAGATAATGAAACGATAATTTCTATTTTTAATCATCGCAATAATATTTGATAAATCTTTAAACTGATGTTTATAGATTTCAATCATTCTTAAACCTTGATCATAAAATTCATTTACAATTGCTTTAATACTTGTTGATTTACCTGTTCCACTATCCCCATAAAGTAAAACATTATTTGCTTTTCTTCCTTCAACAAAAGCTACAGTATTATCTAATAACTTTTTCTTTTGAATTTCATAACCAACTAAATCATCTAAAACAACTTCATCCATATTATTAATTGGTTTTAATTCTACATAGTTTTCATGACTTGTCGCAATTCTAAAAGCTTTATTTAAACCAAACATACCTACTCCATAATCTTTGTAGAATTGCGTTACAACATCAAAGAATTCTTGTTCATTCTTTGTTTCTTCTAATTTTTTAGAAAGTTCTTGGACTTTTAAAGAAACATTCTTATTGTACATCAATTCTGGTTTAGATAAAGCTTTATAATCAGCAAGTGTTGAAAAACAATCAATATTTAATTCTTTTTCAATACTCCTAAAATCATAATGGAAAAGATCATAAAATACTTTAAAATCATTTAAAGCAAAATGATTAACAGTTCCTTCTCTTGCTCCTTGTTTTTCACAAGTCATACTAAATGGATTTTCATTTGTCATTAATAAATAAGTTAAATAATTATGCCATAAATGATCATTAAATCCATATTGAGTTGCAAGTTCTAATAATCTTTTTATTTGGCCGTAAATTTCTTGACGAAGTTCATGATTTGATTTTTCATCATCTGATAACAACTTAGCAAGTTGTACTAAAATTTCATCCTCTGGTAAATTCCCATAAAGAATTAAGTTTGATATTAATTCATACATATATATAATCCCCCTAATTTTCTTTATTTTACCGCATCTTTTAGGAAAATGAAATAAAATGATGTATAATAGTTTCAATGAGGTGAAAAAAATGGAAAATGGTGTTTTATTACAAGGGTTTCATTGGTATATAAAACCTGAAGAAAAACTTTGGAAACAACTTCAAGAAAAAGTAAAATCTTATAAAGAAATGGGTTTTTCAGCTATTTGGTTACCACCTGCTTATAAAGGCGTTGGTGGCATCAATGATAATGGTTATGGTGTTTATGATCTTTATGATTTGGGAGAATTTAATCAAAAAGGAAGTATTGAAACAAAATATGGAACAAAAGTGGATTATTTAGCGTGTATTCAAGCTTTTCAAAAAGCAGGAATTGATGTTTATGGAGATATTGTCTTAAATCATAAAATGGGCGCTGACGGTACTGAAATTGTTAACGCAAAAGAAGTCAATCGTCAAAATACTAATGAAATCATTTCTGGTGATGAACAAATTAAAGTCTATACTCTTTTTACTTTTCCTGGTAGAAATAAAAAATATTCTGATTTTATTTGGCATTGGTATAATTTTGATGGGATTGATTATGATGAAAAGACCCATCGTAATACCATTTTCCTTTTTGATCAAAAAAGTTGGGATCAAGAAGTCGATGATGAAAATGGCAATTATGATTATTTAATGGGAGCGGATTTAGATTTTGGAAATGAAGAAACCGTTCAAGAAGTTACCTCATGGCTTTATTGGTATATAAATTTAACTAAAATCAATGGCTTACGTCTCGATGCTGTTAAACATATTCCCGCTTCTTTTTATAAAAACCTCTTGCCAAAAATATATCATGATTTTAATAAAGAATTATTTACGGTTGGTGAGTATTGGCACGGAGATGTGTATCATTTAGAAAAGTATTTAAAAGAAGTCAATTTTGAAATGTCTTTATTTGATGTTCCTCTTCACTATCATTTTTACGATGCAAGTCATAATGAAAATTATGATTTTTCTCATATTTTTGATCAAACGCTTGTTTCCATGTATCCTTCAAATGCAGTTACCTTTGTCGATAATCATGATACGGAACCAAGTCAATCATTAGCTTCTTTCATTCCTGATTGGTTTAAAGGACATGCTTATTGTTTAACTCTTTTAAGAAAAGCAGGGTATCCTTGTGTTTTCTATGGTGATTTAGAAGGTATTGATTATGAAAATGTTTCTTCAAAAAAAGAAATGCTTCAACAGCTCCTTTCTTTAAGAAAACAATATAACGAAGGAAATCAAGAAGATTATTTCGATCATCCTCATTTAATTGGTTGGACAAGACATACTGAAACAAAAGCAATGGTTATTATTATGACGAATTCAACTGGTGGTATAAAATCAATGTATGTTGGTAAAGAAGATCGGCATTGTTATTATGTCAATGTCTTTAATGGTTATCAAAGAGTTCTTATTAATGAAGATGGTTACGGTGATTTTTATTGTGAGGATAAAAACTTTGCTGTATACGTAAAAGAGTAATGATTCAGTTTTACTGATTCATTACTCTTTTTTATAATTATAAAATTAGTTTTTTTGTCATATAATCCAGTTAAATTCAATTCAATCTTTACAACAGTTTCTTTTACATCAATATTTTCAAAATCATTCCCACATATTATTGCTTCTGGAACATCAGAAAATGAAACCAAATATCTTCCATCATCTTCTTTTAAGAAAATGACAGGATAATATAATTTCATACTCTTTCTCCTTCTTATATTTTTCATTGAAATTATTTTTGTACTTAAGCCTCTCAAAATTTATTCTTTCCTAAAAAAAAAACGGGTGTCTTACCCGCAAATTGAGGGACCCTGGTCTTACGACCAGCCCAATTAACAAATTTCTATTGCAAGTAGAGTGTACCATAAATCTATCTTCTTTTCATACATGTTTAAAAAAAGAAGGATTTCTCCTTCTAATATTGTAAAAAGATTTCTCTTATTTCATCACGATCATGTGTTTGTGTTAAAGCAAGCATTAATAAAACTCTCGCTTTTTGTGGCGATAAGGTATTTGATGAAATACATAAATGATGTGGATCAAAGATTTCATCATCAAAAACAATTCCTTGTGAAATACGTGAAGAACGTACAAAAATTGTACCCTTTTCAGAAAGTTCTTCGATTGCTTTTAACCAAGCTTGGCTATAATTTCCACTTCCTGACCCTGCAATAACAATTCCTTCATGATCACTTGCAAGATCATATAAGATTTTAGCATCCGCACCACTGTAATAAAAAGCAATCGCTACACTTTTAATAGAATCAATACGTTTGTTAAAACGTGATTTTATCGTATGAATCTTACTTGTTTGTGTATAGAAATAGACTTCTTGATCTTGCATATATCCTAAACATCCAAGAGATCTTTGATCAAAGGCATCAATTTTAAAATTATTAACTTTTTCAATATCTCTTCCTGAATAAATTGTATTAGAAAATAAAGCAAGAACCCCACGGTTATAAGATTCTCCATGACAAGCTAAACAAATAGCTTGATAAAGATTAAATGGACCATCTGCACTCGTTGCTGTTGCTGGACGCATTGCTCCTGTTAAAACAACAGGTTTTGGTGTATTTAATGTTAAAGTTAAAAAATAAGCTGTTTCATCTAAAGTATCTGTTCCATGAGTAACAACCGCACCATCAATCGTATCATCCGACAAAATTTCTTCAATATTATTTTTTAAGATCAACC
Organism: Faecalibacillus sp. MSK20_93; assembly: GCF_020589945.1. NCBI lineage: Bacteria > Bacillati > Bacillota > Erysipelotrichia > Erysipelotrichales > Coprobacillaceae > Faecalibacillus > Faecalibacillus sp. MSK20_93. The sequence continues at coordinate 16,968 of NZ_JAJDKA010000028.1, forward strand.
ATTTTTCATGAGTCATTTCATTACTATCAATATTCATTAATTGATATTCTTTAATATGCGCCACTTCATTGATTTCTGGAATTGTTTCAATAATTGAATCAATATCAATTTCTCCTGCATGATATGCTGCAGTTTTCCCTTTTTTTCCAGTACCAGCAATTGTACCACCTGTTGCTACAATAGCAATTGTTTTCATAGTTCCTCCTTAATATCGTATTTCAAAAGATTTTTCATACTCTTTTATATTTAATAAATGATAATGGATTTGTTCTATTTCAATAAATGGTTGTTGATAGAGCTTTTCAATCATTCTTTCTATTTGCATTCCTTCTCCTTGAACTTCCATAGAAACCGAACCATCATATTCATTTTTTACAAACCCCGTTAATTTTAATTCATTTGCGATAGAAAAGCAACGAAAACGAAAACCAACACCTTGAACTCTGCCTTTAAATAAATACTTTCTTCTTTCCATAAAAAATAACCGGTTTCCCCGATTATTTTAAACTATCTAAAATTTCTTTCATTTTAAAGGCAAGTCCTTGGCATTTTTCTACTGATAAAGAACATAAAGCAACACGAATACCTTTATTGACTTTAATTGTATAAATATCTTGAGCAAGCATTGCTTCATGGAATCGTGTTAATAAATCATCATCTTCTACTTTTAAAGTAACAAAGAAACCTTCTTTATATGGATAATAAGTTAAACCACATTCATCTGCTTCTTTTTTAAAGACTTCACATCTTTGTCTTAATAAATCAACATATTTCCCTTTTTCTTCGTTAAATTCATCTTTATGTTCTGTTGTAACTTTAACAAAGTTTTCCATTGCTGCATTAGGAATATTTGACCAAGAAGCTCTTGCATGTTTTTCCATTAAGATTTCAAGTGCTCGAACATCTTCTTGATTTCTTGCTAAAATAACAGCACCCCCACATCTTAAACCATAAGATGTAAGTGTTTTAGAACAAGAGAACGCTACAACAATCATGACTTGATCATTCATACGATTAAATGCATTCATATAATCTCTTGATCTTTCTAAGTTATAAGAATAGTCAATATAAGCAATATCATCTAAGATAATAACAGGTCCTTCATTTGATAATTCATTACAAAAATCAATCACTTGATTCCATTCTTCAACTGTCATAGAATATCCTGTTGGGTTATGACATGGGTCATTGATAATCGCTAAAACTTTACCTTGTCTTGCCATTACTTCACGACAAGTTTCTTTAAAGCTTGTAGTATTGAATGCATCTCCATCAAACATTTGATAGGCTTGTACTTTACAATTAGCAATCGTTGCCATTGATTTATAGTTACCCCATGCAATATGAGGAATAATTAAAGTTTGACCTTCGTCTAATACATTTAAAATCGTTGAACTTACGGCTCCTGAACCTCCAGGTGTTCCAATAACACTATGACATAAATCAAGTTTTGTGTCTTGTACGACCCAATTATAAACTTGTTTTCTAAAATTTGGATTTCCACTAAAACTAGAAGCATATTTTGCTTTTGTTCTATTATCTAAACTGTTATACGTATTAAATACGGTATCTAATGCAACTAAATTTCCATCTTCATCATATAATGAACCAATTGTCGCATTGACAATATTTTCTTTTCCTTTTTTAGCAATTGCATCATTTGCTAAACTTACGATTTTAAAAACATTATCAACAATTGGTTGATGATCAATATTTTCTCTAATAAATTTTTTCATCACACATACCTCTTCATATTCATTATTACTTGTATCTTATCATACTTTAATAAAAAATTCTCTAATTTTAAAGATTTTTTTAATTAAATACAATTTATCTTATTTCTTTTGTTCCATCTAACTCTTGATAAATCATCCAAATTTTCTTAACTAAACGATGTGGCAAAACCTTCATTCCTAAAATTTGTATTCGATTGATTGTTCCATATAAAGAAACATCCTTAGAACTTTCCATATCTTTGATAGCTTTTTTAATAACATCTTTTGCTTGATATACTTTTCCATAACGGATAACCACAGGCTTTTTATCTTTTTCAACTGCACGATCAAAAAATTCTGTTTCAACCCAATAAGGACAAATAGCTAATACATGAATCCCTCGATACTTCAATTCTTCATTTAATGCCCTTGAATAATTAAGAACAAAAGCTTTAGAAGCAGCATAAATATTTAAATAAGGAATTGGCATATATCCACTACATGAAGCAAAATTAACAATGTGACTTTCTTTATGCATATAAGGTAAAACAGTATTGACCATTTTGACAACTGCCAGCATATTTAAATTCATCATATTTTCAATTGTTTCTAACGACATATTTTCATAATGATCTAATTTTCCATATCCTGAACAATTAATCAATGCTTTTACTCTAGGTTTTTCTTGAAATAAAGCTTCTTGAATAATTTCAAAAGATTCTTTTTGCGTTAAATCTAAAGCAAAAATTTTTACCTTTGTTTGTAGTTTTTCCTTTAAACATTCTAATCTTTCTTTTCTTCTAGCAATCACCCATATTTCATCTACTTGATACTTCTTTTCAATTTGCATAGTAAATTCTCTTCCCATACCTGAACTTGCTCCAGTTACAATTATTATTTCTTTCATTTTTTATCACCACTTCTATTATAAGTTTCTTTCGAAGCAAGTCAAAATATTCTCCTTTTTTTCATAATATAAAAAAGCGCTTACAATTATTCTTTTTATGATAGAATATAGATAAGTTATTTCATTAAAACATACAATATGATTATTATTTAAGGAAGGAAATGTTTATGAAAAAAAATCGTAGTTTAAACTTGAAGTATGCTGGTAGCCAAATTTTCTACTTTGCTGCTTTTGCTTCTATGATGGGTTATGCTTCTGTCTTTTTATTAGATAAAGGATGTACAAACTCACAAATTGGTATTGCTCTTGCCCTTTCAAGTATTATCGCTGTTATATTACAACCAATGCTTGCTTCTTTTGCAGACAATCATAAAAATATTGAAATGCGAAATATCATTGCACCAATTGTTTTATTAGTCATTGCTTTATCCGCAATTCTTTATTTAATTCCAGGAAGTGCTTTATTTGTTTTATTTTTAGTAGTTACTATTTTTTCAATCATGTCATCAATCATGCCCCTAATGAATTCTCTTGCCTTTGTTTTTGAACAACATGGTATTGAAATCAACTATGGTCTTGCTCGTGGATTAGGTTCTGTAGCTTATGCAATCGCTTCTCTTGTTTTAGGACATGTTGTCGAAAGTTTTTCACCAGGTATTTTACCTCTATTCTATATTATTTTTACAGCTTTATTATTTGTTGTTGTTAAAATGTTTGTTTTACCAAAAGGTTATGAAAAAGAAGTAGTCAAAGAAGATACAAAACAAGAAGAAACAGAACAACTTTCTTTTGGTAAGTTCTGTATGAAATATAAAAAATTTATTTTATTTTTAGTTGGTTTTGTACTTGTCTATTTTGCGCATACAATTATCAATAACTTCTTTATTCAAATTATTACAAATATCGGTGGAACAAGTGCTGATATGGGAAATGCTGTTTTCGTTGCAGCAATGTTGGAACTTCCAACAATGGCTTTCTTTACAAAGATGTCTGAAAAAATTAATTGTGGAACACTTATTAAATTTTCAATTTTAATGTTCTGTGTAAAACATGCACTTACATATTTTGCGACAAACATGATTATGATTTATCTTGCCCAAGTATGTCAAATGTTTGCCTATGCTTTATTTGTTCCAGCCTCTGTTTATTATGTTAACGAAAAAATTGCTGTTGCCGATCGTGTTAAAGGACAATCGCTTGTTACAACTTCAATGACTTTATCAGGAGTATTTGCAAACTTCGCAGGTGGAATTATGCTTGATGCTTTAGGTGTTGGACATGTTTTACTTGCTGGTGTCATCTTATCGATCGTCGGTGCTGTTATTGTTATTTTAACGACAGAAAAAGTTTAAGCGACTCAATATTGAGCCGCTTTTTTTATGAGCTTATTTCTTTCTTCTTTATTTAAAGGACGTGACATACCTTCTGATAAGTTTTCATCCAAAAGAATTTCATCAAATGAAATTCTTTTTAAAGAAACAACTTCATTCTTCAATGATAAAAACATCTTTTTGATTTGATGATATTTTCCTTCTTCTATTGTCACATACCCGTGATAATCATCTATAATTTCAAGTTTTGCTGGTAAACATTGAATCTTCTGATCAATGATGATTCCCCTTTTAAAAGCTTCTTGATCTTCCTTATTAAGTCTTTCTTTTGTTTCAACAAGATAGGTCTTCTCTACATGATTTTGTGGTAACAATAATTTCTTTAAACTTTTATCATTAGTAAGAATCAAAAGTCCTGTCGTATCACGATCTAATCTTCCTAAACAAAAACAATCTGGATAATCAATTAAATCAACAACACATTTTTCCTTTTCATCTTTATTGGCACAAAGATAACCTTGTGGTTTATTGAGCATAAGATAATGAAATGGTTGACTCTTTAACATTTTTCCCTGATAAATAAGAACATCCTCTTCTTGGATCTTTCTTTTACAATTGGTTTCAACAACACCATTCACTTGGATCAAACCATGTTTAATAAGTGTTTTGCATTCCTTTGTATTACCTAAATTATTGTACATTAAAATATAATATAAATCTTTCATATTAATCCTTATAATTTTCTTCTAACCAACGTGCTACCGCATCTTGATCGTGACGACCAACAACACCTGTTGCTTTTTCTTTAAGCTCTTTACAGGCATTTTCTACCGCATAGCTTTCATCCGCTATTTCAAACATCGATAAATCATTTAAACCATCGCCAAACACAACAACCTTCTCACATTTTAAATAATCTTTTAATTGTAAAATAGCATGCGCCTTGGTTGCTTTTTTAGGTAAGATTTCAAGCCACCAATCTTGACTATAAATATCTTTAGAAAATAAACATTGATATCGATCTTTTAAATCATGATAAAAACTTTCTAGTTGTTTTTTGGAAGCAATACATGAAACATAGAAAACATCGCCTTGAAAGAGATTATTTTCAACTGGATTTTTTCTTTTATCATTACGTGTACTTATAAAATCTAGTTGTTGTTTCGTTGATTTACTAGAAATGTAACTAAATTTTTCTTGTTCATTTATAAAAGCATAAACAATAGGATAAAAGTCTTTTTGATTAAAATAATGAGCTAAATCATTGACTTCTTCTTTTAAAAAGAAATTAGATACTAAAATTTCTTGGCTTTGATTATCAATAATAAAGGCGCCATTATAAAGAATCAAAGGAATTTTTGCACTTAAGCCTTTGGTTGCTGGTTTGGCTGAATAATAAGATCTTGCGGTTGCATAAGAAAACAACATTCCTTGATCAACAAGTTTTTCAATTGTTTGATTAGTATAAGTTGATGTTTGTTGTTGACTATTTAAAAGCGTACCGTCTAAATCAGAAACATACAGTGTTTTCATTTTAACGAATAAAGTTTGTCGTTCTCTTTTTATTTTGAGGAACTTCAATTCCTGCTTTTTTACCAGCTTCAATACATTTTAACATCCAAGCCATATTTTTACCTAAAGCATACATTGTATCTAATCCCTCTCTATCTTGTTCAACATCACTTGGTGTATGTCCATGCACTTCATTCCAATAGTTTGATGTGACAATAGGCATTTCAGAAATACTTAAATGCTTGTTTAAAACATCCATACTTGTGACACTTCCTGCTCTTCTTGATGAAGAAATCACAGCTGCTGGTTTATGAACAAATGCAGATTTAGCACTATAAAAAACACGATCCATAAAGCTTTGAATTTTACCTGTTGGATGTGCATAATAAACAGGTGTTCCAAAGATAAAGCCATCTGCATCTTTTGCCATTTCTACAAATTCATTAACACAATCATCAAAAATACATTTTCCTGCCTTCGCACATGTATTACAAGCAATACAATCTTGTAAAGGAACATTAGGAATATGATAAATCAATGTTTCTATTCCTTCTTCCTTTAATGCCTTTTCTACTTCTTCTAACGCTCTATTTGTACACCCTTTAGGATGTGGTCCTCCATTAACTAATAATACTTTCATTTCCTTTTTCCTCCTATTTTTATTGTAAATCACTCTTTATAATATGACAAATAATTATTTGTATAACTTGATATAAGAAAAAGAAATCACTAAGATTTCACAAATCTTATAATATTTTCAATGTGGAACGACATAACTGCAAGTACGTCTACCCTTTTTACATATGATAAGTACGTATGGTCAATCGTATCTACTACATTATTTAACGATTGAAAAGTTATCGTTAAATGTTATAAGTTCGGATAATCCCCCTTTAGCAACCCATTTCTTCGCATTGTCCTTATCTATCAAGGATAGCTCTTACCTCCTGTTCCAAAACACATCTCCCTATTTTTATAAAACTATTTTTTAAGCCTAACACCTAATAGACTTTCAATGAAATCACGAGCACACTTGCGTTTCAACTTGCTTTGATTTATCTGATTGTGATAGTTTTCAAACTCCAGTAACAAAATGCCAATAGTTTTTTTATTACTTTTTTCTAGAAATGGGCAAAAAAAATAGAGCATATAGATTTCTCTATACACTCTACCTTTTCATTTCATATTAAATTTTTGAGTTCGAAAAACTAGAAGTTCACTTCTTATTATAAATTGTCCTCTCGAATTTCAGATAACGACTGTCCTAAAAGATCAGCTTTCCTTCATCTCCTTCTGCCAGCATCCCATACTTTTTTCCATATACAGAAAACTCCATCCAAATGGTGTTCTAGCAAGGGATTTTTCCCTTGAACCCATCATTTATGATATATGGTGGCGCTTTTCGCCCCTAATAGTGAAAGTGGGGGCACTTTCTGCCCCCACTCAGGAAATGTTGCTAAAATACTGTTTAGATTTATCATACATACAAAATGGAAGTTATCTATTTCTCCTCTTCGTTAAGACCTAGTTCATTACATATTACTTGCTATCCATCATACCTTATTCTTTCAACCAGCGTTTCCTTTTTCAGATTACTGCTTAAAACGAGGGAAAGCACAATCTGCAACAGACCGACCAGCAAAATCATAGCAAGAATTGGTGTAATTGGAACATGATAGATATTCATTCCAAATATTCCATTATGTTTTGTATAGGAAAAAAGTGCATAGCCGAGCGGCAGACCAATGATTAAAGCTACGCATATGGTGCCAACCGTAAAAATCAGTCCCTGTAACTGCAGGCATAAATTTAATTGTTTATTTGTCATACCCACAGCCTGTAATACACCATATTCCTGCTTTTTTGTCGTAATATTCATGATCATGGTGTTTGCCATATTCATAAAACCGATGAGTCCTACAACCGCCATAAACAGATAACAGCCAAGCTTCATCATGCGAGCTGCTAATTCTGCAGATTGTAACTGTGCATGATAGGTATCCATTTTTATATGCGAAGCATTAGAAATCAAAATATTCAGACTCTGTTCCACAGATGCTACATCTTTTTTATCACAGTCCACCCACAGATAGCCATAGGCTGTTCCTCTCAGATTCATGGAACGGTATACACCTTCTGGAATGACAAGATAAGTGTCCGCACTTACAAAGGATCCTGCAATCTTTCCCTGATAGGTATAGGTTCCACTTCCATTCTCAAAGTCAAATGCAATGGATTCTCCCGGAGCATATCCATCTTGTTCCATCCACGTCGACCAGCCAAAGAAAATATCACCATTCTTTACCGCCTGTTCATAGTCCATAGAGCCAATATCCCCGTCTTGGCGCATAAAATCAAAATCCTTTTTACTCACAATAGTAGCCGGAAATCTCGTTCCGTTCAGATTTACAGAGACAATCTCTCTCGTCATGACATCTGTCACTCCCGGAATGCTTTTGATTTCTTCAATCAGCGAATCATTCAATGGATTGTCCGTCAGAATCGTATCCAGATTATTCTCCGGATATCTTTCATCATACTCAGCAGAATAGTCAAGCTGCAGTTCGAATTGTCCATGATTAACGGAAAGACGTGCTTCATGCTCCGTGTCAATATTTCCCACATAATTAGAGATAATCACAAACAATGTGCAAGAAAGCCCCATTGTGAGGATGGTACCAATGGTTCTTTTTGGATTACCCGTCACATTTGCCATTGCCATAGAAAACACAGTGACATTTTTTCTGCCAATTCGCTTTCCCTTTTTTTGTGTTTTTGTATTTTCTAAATACCGTGTTGCTTCGATAGGTGAAATCCGTGAAACAATTTTCATTGGTTTACGCAGTGCCAAAGCAACGGTAAGAAATGATACGAAAATACATAGAAACATAATAGGCAGAGAATATAGTGGCACCTGCTGATTTTGGACTCCTATAGAGCCAGTTCCGGTTGATACAAAGTTTCCCTGTTCTACCAGCCAGTTAAAACCGCATTTTGCAATCAGAAAGCCAAAAAGCAATCCAACTGGTATTGAAAAAAATGTCAAAAAAATGCCCTCTCTGAAGATCAGTTGTTTCATCTGCTTTTTTGTCGCTCCCAGAGCCTTAATTTTTCCATACTCCTGTATCTTGTTGGCAATACCGACCTGAAAAATATTATAAATGACCACAACAGAGAAAAGTACAATTGCAAGAATCAGAATTCCACATACCGCAATCATTTCATAACTCGGCTGCAAGACCCATTGCAAATAGAGATCATTGACTATAACGTTTTTTTCTTCGATCCCACAAGCTGCTGCAATCTGCTTTATAACCGAATCAATATTATTCATAGATACATTTGCAGAATCATTTAAAGTAAAATAAATATTATACTGTCTGTCATTCTCTGCGACGTGCTCATCATAAAACTCCTGTGACCCGAAAGCAACATAAGATGCCTCGATGGTATACTCATCCCGATCATATAGGATTCCGCTGACAACAAATTCTTCCGGCTTATATTCTGACTGCATCCCTGCGCGGTAATCCAGTGTAACCGTATCTCCGATCTTTACATCACCATACCCCATTGCACGAAAAAATGCTCTTCCTGCGGCAATTTCCTGCATTTTTTCCGGATACTTTCCTTCCTTCAACTCATATTCTTTATTATAAGGAAGCATTTTTCTTGCAGTCTCATCCATGCAGACAAACCCGCCTTTTTCATTGCCTTTTATGATACCTTCGGTGCACATAGTGCCTGTAGCATCTATTTCCGCACGGCGGTTTACTTCTTTTAACTGCGATCCGTCTGCGGAAACAAACAGACCATAATTGCTTCCATATGAGCTTGCCGCCTGACTTTTCTGCAAACGGATCATTCCATTTCCCACAGTACTGATAATCACAAGCAGCATCGTGGTCAGACAGATTGCTATCATGATCAGTATACTTCTTGTCCTGTTCTTTTTGTCATTTCTATATGCAATCCTGCTTATTGTCTTCATCTGAAATCCACCACCTGTCCGTCCTCAATCACCAGAATACGGTCAGCGACCTGTGCAATTTCGTCATCATGGGTAATCATTACAATTGTCTGTCCATATTTTTTTGCTGTCATCTTAAGCAGAGCGATTACCTCATCACTGGTCTTAGAATCAAGATTTCCGGTCGGCTCATCTGCAAATATAATTTCCGGACGATTCACCAGTGCTCTTGCAATTGCTACTCTCTGCTGCTGTCCTCCGGATAACTGATTTGGCAGATTATAAATCCGGTTTTCAATCCCCAAAGTTGCAATAATATCATTTACATACGCTTCATCCACTTTTCTTCCATCCAGCCCCAGTGGCAGTACAATATTTTCCCAGACATTAACAGATGAAACCAGATTAAATGCCTGAAAAACAAATCCGATTTTTCTTCTGCGGAAAACAGCAAGGGCATCTTCCTTCATCCTGTATAAATCTTTTCCTGCTAAAGTAACACTGCCTTTTGTCGGGGTGTCTAGCCCTCCAAGCATATGAAGTAATGTGCTTTTACCAGAACCTGACTTTCCAACAATTGCAACAAATTCTCCCCGCTTAATCTGAATGTCCACCTGATTGACCGCTTTGACCTGATTCTCACCTGCGCCATAAAACTTACAAAGCTGCTTGGTTTCTAATATCACACTCATGTGTTTTGCCTCCTTTTCATCCTACATCCAAATTGTATCAGGACAATCTTTCATTTCACTTTCAAAAAACGAGCAGAAGTCTTACAGAATTGTAAGACTTCTGCTCACTTAAAATTTAACCAACATATGGTAATTGAATCACAAACATGCTTCCTTTTTTCTTTTTGCCGGAGGTTACCGTGATCGTACCTGCGTGTTTTTCGATAATTTCTCTCGATAGAAAAAGTCCGATTCCTGTACCACTCTTTTCCATGACCTCCCTGGAACTTCCTCTGTAAAATCGTTGAAAAATTTTGTGATACTCATTCTGCGGAATACCAATTCCCTGATCCTCAATTTCTATTCTTACAAGATTGTTTCTTTTTTGCAACCGAATAAATATTTTTGAACCACACGGACTGTACTTGACTGCATTATCCAGAACGTTGATCACAGCTTCACCAAGCCACCTTTTATCCTGCATAATCGTGCATGTTTCCAACTCTTTTTCATAGTCAAAAACGAATTCTATCTCTTTCTCATCTGCTTTGGGATAAGTACGGTTCACAGCAGATATGACAGTATCCATAAGCGGAAGTTTTTTCTTATTCATCTGAATCAGTCCAGTTTCCATCTTGGATATTTCAAGAAGCGACTGCAATAATGTCTCCAGGCCATCCAGAGCACTCCGACAACGGACACGAAACTCCTCCTGTTCTGTGGCACTTAAGTCATTCTGCATCAGCACACTAAAGCATATATCTAAAGCTGCAACCGGTGTCTTTAACTGGTGAGAAATATCAGAAACCATTTCTTTCGTGCTCTCTTTTTCTTCCCGTGCTTCTTCCTTTAGCAACTGAATATGATGTCCGATTGCTTCAAGTTGATCATTCAAATTTTCCAGTTCTGTGTGATTTTCCGTTTTCAGTAAATCATCAAATTTATTTTCACGGAATCTAATCAGAATTTCTTCCAACTGATCTAAAATTTTCTGATGACACACATCTTCTTTTTTCTTCCAATAAAGTAAAAAAGTAAAAAGAAGCACGCATATCACAGTGCTTACAGCACCGGTCACCATAACCTGATGCCAGAATTGCGAATAAAATGCATTCCCTTTATTTCCCCAGTATCCATATTGCTCCAATAATCGCCTTCCCTGTTCGTTAGTTTCAATATCCTTATCCTTAAGCAATTCCGAAACAGCATCCAGCCCGGAAAATTCTTCCTTTGCAGCAATCTCTGTCATAAGATTCATTTTATATTTATAATCTTCATAAAACACATACATGGTAAAGCAATTTAATATTGCAAACAATATTATGACAGGCAATACCACAGAGAGCACTACTGTGATCTTCTTGCGATATCTCTTTATCACTGCCTTACCTCCTGATTCCATATATACCCAAGACCCCTGATATTCTTTATATAGACCGGTGCAGCCGGATTGTCTTCAATTTTCTTACGGAGTCTTCTGATATTGACAGCGATTGTATTTTCATCCACAAAATCCCCTTCCAGATCAAACACATTTTCCAATATTTGTGTTTTTGAAAGAATCTGTTTCGGATTCTGAAGAAAAAAAGTCAGCATTTTCAACTCCGTTTTTGTCAGACTGATTTCACGACTCTTTATCAGGACTTTCATTTCTCCTGCGATAAATACGATATCTCCCGAAATCATCTTTTCGGCTTCCGTTTTCTCCTGTCTGCGGCGGAAATATGCTTCTATTTTCAAAAGAAGTACCGAAAGACTAAACGGCTTTGTAATATAATCATCTGCCCCTGCTTCATATCCCATGACCTGATCCATCTCCTGATCTAGTGCTGTAAGACAAATAATGTATGTATTATAATTGCATCTCATCCACCTTACAAATTCCAGTCCATTCCCATCCGGAAGATTCACATCACAAATGGTAACATCCACATTATGATCACTTGCAATTCTTTTCGCTTTTTTCATTGATTCTGCTGAAAAAACCTCATATCCGGATTTTTTCAGTGAGAATGTAATTCCACGATTTAAATTTTCATCATCTTCAACCACGAGTATACCTGGCATAGCATCTGCACCTCCCTTTATTAACTATTCATCTTAAAATGCTTCAATGCCTCCACAATTGCACTCTCTTTATCTTCTGGACACTGCGGTTGCCCGCTATCTTCATTTTTAGGTAAATTATAATTCTTTCCAACCTCAATTCCGCATTTTCTCTTTACCTGTGAGATATACAGATTGGAAACCTTCATGCCGGCATTATGTTCAGCCACATACTTCTTTATCTCATCATATGTAGCCTTAGTCTCTGTAGATGTTATATCCATATCATCAAGTTCAATCGTGACATTAATGTAATCATCCGGCTTTTGTTTCAGTTGGGACAAAAGAACAACCGTCTCCACATGGCTCGGTTGTTCAACGAGTAACCTATAATCTCTCTACTGTATATGGCAATCGTGGAACAGTCATTTCCCCTTGAAAATCGGTATGTCGAGCCATCTAAAACCTTGATATTGCCATATTTATCGAACATGACAATATACTGATTCTCTTATTTTTCTTGTTCATCTTTACATAATTCAACCAGTCTATTAAGAGCAATAATGAACCAGCTCCTGTTGGGCATAGAAAGTATCTTTGCTACATCGTATGCCCAATGATTGAAATATCTCCATCTGGAATATATAGCCGATCCAAGCAAAGAAATATCATTTACATTTTCAATGATGGTATCTAAGGCTCTTGCATCATATACAGCTTTTTCGAATTTTTCTTCAAAAGCATGGCCACAATCCATCTCAAATTTAAGTGCTGAACAATCATCTGCCAAGTAGTGATCAACCAACTGTATATAATCAATGTCAGGATCACGAAATTTCTCGTTCCACTTCACGACAAAATTATACACATCTTTTCTTTCCGTTCAGTACTACCTCTTCACTAATTATCATTATATCCATTCTTGATGGTATCAAAGCATCTTTTCCAATATTGCTCTCTTTCTAGAATCTTTATTGGATCATATGAAAGACCAAAATATTCTAACAAGGTATATGTAAAATACTTCTCGAAATACTCCTCACCTTTTTGCTCGTACAGTGCTATAAGTTTCTTATTGCCACCATGTTTTGAATCCAGATAATTACCCCATCTTTGAGCAACTCCTTCTTCTCCTGTAGCAGATCCGATATATAATTTTCCAGTATGGGTATCGGTCAAGCAATATACTCCAGTTATCTTCTTTAACGCCTCATAATATGTAGGTAATATTCTACCATTAAATATGTCTAACAATCTATGAAATGGCAAATGCACTCTATCATAGCCTTCAAATTTCTCACCACTATAAATACAAGGCAGAATTTCCTTCACAATAGCTTGGTCGAGGTACTTACGCAAATTAAATACATATCTTGAGAAGGTATTTCCTTTTTTGCATTTGATGATGAGCCTTCCGAATAATGAAACAAATCTATCAAGCACTTGAACATCAGCCCAATCATCGGCTGGAGTATCTATTATCTGTGCAGCCGAAATAAGCAATCACTCATCTTCCGGCATTCTTGCGAAACTAAAAACCCATTGTCTAGGATAGAAATTCCTCTGTTTCCTATACCATCCCCAGTAAGAGCAGTCCTTACATGTTCCAGTTCCTTTTTCTTCGTCCGTATGCTTTAACCATCTATCAAGAAAAAGCTGACCACCACTTCCGGCTTGCATATTAAATTCAATTTTACTATTATCAATCTCTTCTTCCGTAAGATTTAAAATGTTGTTTAGTAACAACTCCATAAGCACACCTCATAAATTATCTCTTCTGTTTTTCAATCCATTTTAGAAGATATGGTCTATCGTTAATCATCATTTTGAGCAGATGTGGTTAACTCCATCATTTTTTGTGCATATGTATCCCCATCAATTTCTTCATTAGCATACTGTTGCATAAGCTCATCAATTTGTTCTTTTAATTCTTCTCTAGTCATATATTTATCTCCCTCAATTACTTATTAAAGTTTCTAAAATCTTCTTCTGATTCGTAAATATCATCAGAGGAAATACTATTTTTGTGGCCACACTCTGTACACTTCCAAACATAGTGATGATCATCAAAACCCGGCTGGTCGTTCAAATAAGCATTACAACGGTCACAATACCAATCGATTTCTGGAAATCTTTCACTCATCTTTGGCACCTCCTTCTTCATCTGGATGCATAGCATCGTATTCTTTAATACCATTTATAATCTCTTCCTTTGCTTTTGCAATTTCGATTTCGTTTTTCTTCTTTTTGGCTTTAAAGTAGTCAACAACCTTAATGGCAGCCACAGTCACCAACGAAGCCCCTACAGCAGCAGCTCCAATCCAAGGGAGCATCTCCATTTTCCCAGCATCTTTGCTTGTTAATTCAAGCATTTCCACATACTTCTCTGGTCCTCCAGCTACTTTTGCTGCTTTTGATAATTCTGCATAATCCCAATTCTGCGCCATACTATTCCTCCTCTTGACCTCGAATCTTTTCATCAAGCCCTTTTATAAGTTTTTCTGCTTCAGTAATACGTAACTGTTCTTCTGCAATTTCTTCTTGAAGATGCCTAATACTCTTCTTTTTTCTTGCAATGTTTTCTTTAGAAGATTTTATATTGGATAATAATAGCTTACGTATTTCTGATGTATTTACATGAGCATTTTTTATTTCATCATTCTTTATAAGCTGTTGAGCAAGAATTCCTCCTACAATCGCAGCAGTAGTTGTTGTTAATCCAACTGGTGATGCTAATAACCCAGTTGCAATACTAGCATACTTTGGAGAGGTCTTAAGAAAGGCATCCAACATTGCTTTTGTAACTACATTTCCACCTTTTCTTGATTTCTGAATTGCTTCAAGCTTACCTGAGCGAATCCATCTTCTCACGGTTTCTGGATTTGTATCAAGCATATCAGCTATTTCTTTTACGCTATAAGTATCCATGAGCAACTCCTCCTTGTAGCATTATATTAACACAACAAATGTAGTAATACAATAAAAAATGTAGTAATAAATTTAAAATTTTCTATGAACAAAAAAAACACCCTGCATCGCTGCAAGGTGTCCGTATCTTGTTATTTCTACGATTATCTCTTTAGCTCAAGCGTCATTCCAGACTTAAATTCAAAGATAAGCTTGTTATCAAAGACTGTAATCTTCTCAATGAGTCTTCTTACCACCTGTTCATCGTATTCAGTCACTCGGCTTGACTGTGTCTGCAGGAACTGTCACATCTCTTCGATTCGCTTTTTTAACATTTCCTGCTCGGCATCCTTGGTTACAACTGCTGCCTTCTTTTCCCTTAAAGCATCAATCTCATTTACAATAACATCGTACTCAGCATTCTTGTTCACGCACATTACAAGCTTTTCCTGAAGTTCTGCCATCCTTTGGTCGATGTACTCAAGAGTTGCTGTGGAGTCCCCATTCAGTACATCTTCAATATTGTGTTGTAGCTGTACCAGGAACCGCTCTCGTCCACCAAGAGTTTTATTAATAGCTCTTACCACTGCATTCTGAATCTCTGTTTCACTGATGGCATCGACATCGCATCCTTTCTTTGGACCCTTTTCAATTCTGCTGGCACATCTCCATTTGTTGTATGATGCACCCCTGGCCTTCCATGCCACTCTTCTGAAAATATCTTCGCATTTGCCACAATAGACAATACTCGATAATGCATTACTTGCTACTGTAGACTCTCTTGGTTTTTCCACCTTCTGTTTTAAGGTGTGCCCTGCGAAAGAGTTCTTCCTGCACCTGCATGAACAGCTGTCTTGGTATGATTGCTTCGTGGTTGTTCTCAACATAGTATTGCGGAACAATGCCGTTGTTAGATACTCGCTTTTTTGTAAGAACATCAACTGCTCAGTTGAATTAAAATTTGGACTCAAGATTGACGTAGAAAGATAAGCATAGACGCATGAAACCCTCCCAGCCATGATGGTTGAGAGGGTTGTTTTTAGTTATTCAATTGAACAATGAAACTTGAAGCATTTTTTTCAATTTCCGCATTATATCTCTTTACCGCTTCATCCGTAATATGACTAATATAGAAATTGGTTTCGTGGTCAGAATCTCTGCCCTGTGCCATTAAAATCCTAGGGGTTAGAGGTAATACGCCTTGTAATTTACCATCTCGTCTTCTAAATATAAAAACAGGATTATCACTGGTGTAAAATGTTTCAGAGCCATCTGCTACAAGAAAATGAAATGATGTATTTGCAAGATTTGCCATTGCATGAGTAAAGATTACTCCAGAATCATTTAAGTACTGACGATAAAATTTCAATAACAAATTATGCTTCATTTCTTCTGCCGCATTGTCAAGCATAGGTAATTCACGTTCTTCTTCTGGAATATCTATTTCATCTAAACGAAGAACTTCTTTACAAAGCCACTCCCAAGCAACATTAAACTGAATATTTGATTTTATACTTCTCCAATCTAATGCTGTATAGAATTTCATCAAATACTCCTTATTAGTATCTGGAATAATTCCATCTGGAGAATTCATTATTGCTTCTTCAAGCTCTGAACGAATGGTACCCCATGCATCCTCATATTTTGAAGACCATAATGCCTCTATGTCTCGTATCTTAACTTTATCTATTTCCGACTTTAATCTCTTCTTGCTTACAACAAAACCATCCTTTCTATAGACCGTCCAATTTTCAAAGTCATAATAAATCTTATTCAGTTCGAGATTATCCGAAATAATCGTATCGCCATAATGAACTTCTAAGCCATCTAAACAAGCAAATATCACATCAGCATCTTCTTTAGTCACAATGGGCATTCCTGCTACTATTGAATGATAGTTTGTTATACCAGCAACATTATCTTTATTACGTTCTACTACATCTCCTTTATTCTCTAGGTATCGAATGTATAAAGTACCATTACCATGTTCCCAAGCTGATAGATAAGTTCTTGGAATCAGATGATGATACTTCGCTTTTGTTTCAGCCATAAAGCCTTCTCCTTCCATAACATCTAATCCACTGCCTGCTATATAGCCAACAGTCGAGTTGCCGGATTAGACAACATCTATATCACTCACTCAAATGGAGTTTGCACCCTAGATAACATCTATCCTAGTGCCACAACCCACGACATCTAATACACAGCCTAAACCCTCTGACCGTTTTTACAGTAGATATCTTTCAATATAAGAAATACGGACTTTCATAAGCTACCTACTAATCTCAAAAAAGCCCGGAAATGCGCTACTTTTCAGCACTTAATTTTATTTTCTTGACAGCAAACATACAGTCTCCACATGTGTCGTTACTACTATCGGAACACATTTTATCAACCTCGTTGCTGTCATGTGAACACAATTCGTCAGTCCTATGTCGTCCTCTTGCATTTTTTCTTTGTGGTTTAAATTTAGCACCATCTACACTATTCTTCAAGCCCGTTTTATAAACAAAAATCAACTGTGCAGGGTCAACATTTCCGTTTTCATCAAGTCCACCTACAATTACTTTTTCAACAATGCTTTCAAACACATAGCGGTCAAATTTGTCAAGAACCTCATTCTGTTCCAAAGTTTTCTTAAACTCTTTCAGACGTTTTTTTATATCTTTTTCATTATCAGAAGTTTCTTGTAATTTCTGTCTTTCTTCAACAAGCTGTTCTTGTTTACTTACTAAGTCAGCATATTTGCTTTCGTAGGTTTCCTTATCAATAATTTCTTCCAGACGCATATCCACAAGTTTACTCTTTTTCTTCTCTAATGCGTCTATCTCTTTTTCTGCTTTTGCAAGTTGTTTCGACACCGCACTACTACTAAGCGTATCGTCCATTCTCTGCAAAAATTCTTCCAGAACATCTTTATTATCATCACATAACAAACGATAACTTTCTACAAATGCTTCTTCAATAGCTGTTTCTGGAATACCTTTGCTATGCTTACAGAATTTTTTGCCTTTCTTCGTAGCCGTTACACATTGCCATATAACTTTGCTGTACTGTGAACTGCTGTGCCAATTACGCCTTGTTAAAGTGCCACCACAGAAACCACATTCCAGCATACAACTGAAAGCATATTTCCTGCTATATTTTTCTCTCTTTGTGTTACCCTCTCCAATCTTTCCTCTATTAACATTTCTTCTGGCAAGAATTTCTTGTGCTTTTTCAAAAACTTCTTCGCTAATAATCGGTTCGTGATGATTGCGAATATAGAATTTATCTTCTTCTCCGAAATTCTCCAATCTCCGCTTTGAAATCGGGTCTACTGTAAAAGTTTTTCCTAACAATAAATCGCCTTTATATTTCTCATTCTTAATAATGCCAATAACTGTTGATTGTACCCATGTAGAACTTCCATACTTTGTTTTATATCCCAAGTTTTCAAGTTCATGTGCAATAACAGAACCACCAGCACCCTCAATATACCGATTGAAAATATAACGTACAATTTCTGCTTCTTCTTCATTCACGGTAATTGTTTTTGTATCTTTGTGATAATCATATCCAAGACAACCTTGAAAACCAACCAGCTCTCCCCGTTTCATTTTCATTTTCAAACCCTTTTTTACATTAGCAGATATATTTTCAACTTCCTGCTGTGCCACAGAACTAAGTACCACTAAAAGCAATTCTCCGTCCATAGTTAAAGTATTGATTTTCTCATCTTCAAAATATACTGCTATATTGCGTTCCTTTAACATACGAACATATTTTAAAGTATCTAGCGTATTTCTTGCAAATCTGGAAATAGATTTTGTAATAACCATATCAATTTCTCCATTCATGCAATCATTTATCATACGTTGGAAATCTTCTCTTTTAGCCACTTGTGTACCTGTGATTGCTTCATCAGCATATATGTCCGCAAGTACCCACTCTTTATTCTTCTTAATCATGTCTGTATAATAGGCTACCTGCGACTTATAACTGTTTAGCTGGTCTGCACTATCTGTACTAACCCTGCAATATGCACCAACACGCATAAGTTCAATCTTTTTTCCTCTTGTACGAGTTTGCAAATCATTCCTTGCTTTGATTATTTCTACTTCTTTCACAGAACCACTCCTTTTATATTTGCTTTTTGTATTCCTTTTGTAGTGTTATTATATAATACTCAAATATACAATTCAAGCGGTTATATCTGAAACAATTTTATAATCTTGCATAAGTTTTGATTTTACTAAAGCATATTCCTTTTCAGAAATCATTTTACGGGCAAGAAGTTGGTTCAACATGGCAATCTGCATACTATATCGTATTAGTTTTTTCTCCATATCAATTCCCCCTTGCTTGTAATTTCTAAGCAGACAGACGGCTCTGGAAAGCTCCGTTAGTATCTCAACTATTCCCATTCTTATGGGCAGAACCGCACCATGCGGACGTATCATTATTCTGTGAAGATAGGTCGTGGCAAAACGACTTTTCCAACAGTCGCTCTCGGATCACTGCGTGGG
>NZ_JAJDKA010000029.1:0-35127 GCF_020589945.1 Faecalibacillus sp. MSK20_93
AAGAATATAGATTTGAAGAAATAGAGAAGGAGGTTAAAAAGATGTGTAATTTAGGAGAAATGATAGCCAGAGAAAATATAGAAAAAGGACATTCTATGGGACTGGTACAAGGACAAAAATTGGAAAGAAGAAAGAAAAATATTGAATTAATAACAAATTTGATGAATAGCTTAAGTATTTCGTTTTCAAAAGCAGTTGAATTGTTAAAAGTTTCTGAAGATGAAGTTTTAGAAATAAAAAAATATTTTGAAGCTTAATGGTATTTGCTGGCAAGGACGATATTTTGTCCTTGCTTTTATTTTTGATGACAAAAAATAGATGTAAATAGCTAGAAATGATAACGTTTTTGGGAAATGCTTGTGATAAAATAAACATGAGGAAAAAGGAGATGTATTATGAATACTTATGAACATTTATTTACACCTATTAAAATAGGAAATACAACAGTAAAAAATCGTATTTTTATGCCACCTTTATCAACTAATCTTGCAGATAAAGGTTATGTAACAGATGCGTTAGTAAAGCACTATGCAGCTAGAGCAAAAGGTGGAGTAGGACTTATTGTAACTGAAGTTACAACTGTAGAACCTACATATACATATTTACCAGGAGATATGTCAATCTATGATGATTCTTATATTCCTGGATGGAAAAAACTTGTAGATGCAGTACATCGATATGATACTAAAATCTTATCACAACTCTTTCATCCAGCTTATATGGCTTTTCCAATTCCTGGGACACCACAATTGATAGCTCCTTCTAATGTAGGACCATATTATGCTAAAAGTGCCCCTCGAGAAGTAACAAAAGAAGAATTGAAAGTGATTGTTAAACAATTTGGTGAAGCTGCTTTACGTTTTAAAAAAGCAGGGGGAGATGGTGTAGAAATCCAAGCTGCTCATGCACATGGTTTATTAGGAGGATTTTTAACGCCTTTATATAATAAAAGAACAGATGAATATGGTGGAGATATTCATGGAAGATTACGTTTAACTTTAGAAGTTATTGAAGAAGTAAGAAAACAATGTGGTAGAGATTTTATCATTGATGTGCGTATTTCAGGAGATGAATACAGTGATGGTGGTTTAACACTTAATGATATGATCTATGTCTCTAAACAATTAGAAAAAGCAACCGTTGACTTTATTCATGTTTCTGGAGGAAATACCATTAAAAAAGGAAGTTCAATGCCAGCAAGTGGAACAGCTCCGGCACCACATAAACATGCAAGTGAAGAAATTAAAAAACATGTATCTATTCCAGTAGCAACAGTTTCGCGTATCAACGAACCTTGGGTAGCAGATGAGTTAATCGCTAATGGTGTTTGTGATGCATGTATGATTGGTCGTCCTAATTTATGTGATAGTGAATTTGCAAATAAAGCCAAAGCAGGAAAAACAGATGAAATTAGACCATGTATTGGTTGTGGAAGATGTTTAACAGGAATTATGTTTGGTAAACCAATTAGTTGTACAGTCAATCCAGCTGTTGAAAAAGAAGAAATTGATGAAGCTCCTGTTAAGAAAAAAGTACTTGTTGTTGGTGGTGGACCAGCAGGAATGGAAGCTGCTTATGTCGCTAAAAAACGTGGACATGAAGTTGTTTTATGTGAACAAAGTGATCGTTTAGGTGGTCAATTAAATATTGCTTGTGTGCCTATTGGTAAACAAGAAATTACTAAAGTAGTTAAATATATGAAGAGCCAATTAACAGGTGTTGATGTTCGTTTAAATACAACTGTGACTAAAGAAATGATTGAAAATGAATTTAAAGATTATGAAGTGATTACAACAGTAGGCGCAACACCTAAAGAAATCGAACCTTATAAAGTCTTTAAACAAACAATGACGGCTGATGATATTTTATCTGGTAAAAAATTCCCAGGTAGAAAGATCGTAATTATTGGTGGTGGTTCTGTTGGTTGTGAAACAGCAGATTATTTAGCACCATTGATTAATGATTTATTCCCTACAAATAGAGATATTACTTTAATTGAAATGACTAAAGGATTAATGACAGGGGAATCTGGAGCAACGAAATCATTGCTTACAAGACGTATGATGGAAAAAGGTGTGAAGATTGAATTAAATTCTAAGATCACTTATGTTGATGAAAATACTATTAAATATGAAAAGAATCATCAAGAATATGTTTTAGATGATGTTGATACATTAGTTTTTGCAGTTGGTTATAATCCAGTTGCTTCACCAATTGAAAATGCGCATTTAATTGGTGATTGTCAAAAAGTAGGAACATTAAAAGATGCTATTACAAATGCATATCAAATAACAAAGGAGATATAATAATATGAAACTATTAGAACCAATCCAAGTAGGAAAAATGACATTAAAAAACAGAATTATGTTTCCGCCTCTTACAACAGGGTATGAAGAAAGAGATGGATCTATTGGACAAAGAAGTTTAAGCTTTTATGAAAGATTAGCGAAAGGTGGAGCTTCTTATGTTGTTATTGGTGACGTAGCTCCTGTACGTACAGCATCACCAACACCAAAACTTTATAGTGAAGAACAAATACCAGCCTTTAAAAAACTTGCGGATACATTACATCAATATGATTGTAAAGTGGCTTTACAAATCTTCCATCCAGAATATGATGTTCCTGGTGTTGGAAAAATGATTATGGAAGCAGGAATAGCTCGTCAAAATGCGGCTAAAGCAAAAGCTGAAGGAAATGAAGAAGAAGCTGTAAAACAAACTGAATTAGCACAAAAGATGACCAAAGATGCGTATGCTAAATTACATCATGATATGCAACATTTTGTAAATGAAGCAACAGTTGAACAATTAAATCAAATTAAAGAAAGTATTGCGAGTTGTGCGCATAAAGCAATGCTTGCAGAAATTGATGCCATTGAAGTTCATGGCGATCGTTTGTTAGGTTCTTTATGTTCTGAAGTATTAAATCATCGAAGTGATGCATATGGTGGTTCTTTTGAAAATAGAATTCGTTATGCTTTAGAAGTTGTTAAAGCAATTAAAGAAGCAGCACCTGATTTAACAATTGAATATAAACTTCCAATTATTACTTTAAATAAAGATGGAAGTTTGAGAGGTAAAGGTGGTTTAAAAGAAGCTGAAGGAATTGCTTTTGCGAAAAAACTAGAAGAAGTAGGCGTTGACATGATTCAAGTAGCTCAAGCCAACCATACAGGAAATATGGGTGATACGATTCCGCCAATGGGAGATGTTCCTTATAATTGGACATTACCAGTTGCTAGAAAAGTTAAAGAAGTTGTTTCTATTCCAGTAGCAACAGTAGGTAGAGTGGTAAGTGTAGAAGCTGGTGAAAAGATCTTAAATGATGGTGATGCTGATATGATTGGTTATGGACGTTCTTTATTAACTGATCCTGATATTGCTTTAAAAGTGAAAAAAGGTGAATGTATTAGAGAATGTTTAAACTGTAATAAAGGATGCGTTGATGCAATTCAAAATAGACAATACATTTCATGCGTTTTAAATGCTGAAAATGGAAATGAAGCAACTGTTTCAATTAAACCAACAAATAATCCTCAAAAAGTTGTTGTTATTGGTGGAGGAATTGCTGGGTTAGAAGCAGCAAGAGTTGCTGCTGTTAAAGGACATACGGTGACTTTATTTGAAAAAGCAGATCATTTAGGAGGACAAATCAATATTGCCTCTGTTCCACCAAGAAAAAATGAAATCTTAAGAAGTGTTGAATATTATCAAAAAGTCTTACCTACATTAAATGTAGATATTCATTTAAATGAAGAAGCAAAAGATATCAATAGTTATGATTATGCTATTATTGCTGTAGGGGCACATAATATGGAAATGCCAATTCCTCATGATAACAGCAATATTGTTTCAAGTTGGGATGTTTTAAACGGACAAGAAGTTACGGGTGATTGTGTGGTTATTGGTGGAGGTTTAGTAGGTGCTGAAACTGCTGAATATCTAGCAAATAAAGGTCATCAAGTGACAATTGTAGAAATGATGGATAAAATTGCTGCTGGTGAATCTACAACTGTTTTACCATTAATGATGAAAGACTTTGCAGATCATAATGTTAAGCAATTAGTAAATACAAAAGTAGATCATATTGAAAACAATATTGTTTATACAGCAAATGAACAAATCAAAGCAGATACAATTATTAATGCTTTAGGATCAAAGAAAAATATCTTTGATGATTCATCTATTACAATTCCTCATGTATGTGTAGGGGATTGTTCTGGTGAAAGAACTGCTGATATTGCAAGTGCTATTAGAACAGCTTATAAAGCTGCTAATGAAATAGGTTAATAGATAATAATGAAATAGAATGTATATTTTTGAAAGTTTTTGTATCACAGTACAAAAACTTTTTAATTTTAAATATTTATTGTATTACAATGTGATAAAGAGGTGATGCATTTATGATTATCGAAAGAAAAGAGTATCTAAACAAGTTAATAACATGGAAAGATAAACAATTGATTAAAATTGTAACAGGGGTAAGATGATGTGGAAAATCAGTACTTTTAAAAATGTATCAAGATTATTTAAAAAATAACGGAGTTAAAGAAAGTCAAATTGTAACTATTATCTTTGAAGATTTGGATTATGAAGAATTAACAAATTCATATAATTTGTACTACTTAAATACTGCTAAGGCACATGAAATTGCTATGCTAATTGATAATAAAATAATGAAAACAATTGAAAGAGAACATATTTCAGAAAGAAAGTTAAAACACAGTATTTCAGGTAGCATAGGAAAAAAAGATGTATTTTCAAATACAATAGGCTATTCTAACGAAGAAAGTTTGCATAATAAGGTATATGAAAACTTTGATATAAAAACAACAAAGTCCATCATGTTACGAAAGATTTACGATACTGCTAAAGAAAATTCAAGTGGTGAATTAAAAGAAGGTGATTTGGTTCTTTTTAAAGATGTTAATTTAAAACAACTTAATATTGATGATACTATAATGATTTTAGATTTTTTGAAAGAAAGTAAGTTTAAAAATCAAGAAACGGATGGCGTAGAACTTAATTATAATAAAATGTTTGAAATGATGATAGATGATTTTACTATTGATTATTCATTCAAATATAAGAAAAATAAAATGGATGAAAAAAGCTTTATTATTCAGTTACCATATAATTCAAATGAAAATTTTGAAAACGGTTATCATCAAAATGATTTACAATTAGGCAAGTTGAGTATTATTGGAATATATAGAGGTGAAGTTGATTTTTCAAAAAAGATTGGTACATCATTAAAACTTTTAGAGTTGGTAAAACAGTCTATAAACAATAATACTTCTCGAAATATGGAAACTGAAATTATGAAATCTAGTTCAAAAAGACCTGAAGAACAAAATAATCCTTTTGAAATTAATGATAATAAATTAGAAGGAATGAATTCACTAATTGATGTGATAGCAATAATTCAAGAAATAAATATTAACTAGACTTTTTTAGATTTCTAAATAATCAAAAAAGTTTTAATTAATATAAAAAGAAAGGAATAAATACATTAGAATGAAATTATCAAATTATAAACATCTACAAAGAATATATGTATATGATAGTATTCAGTTAATAAAAAGTTATAGTGAAAAAAGAATTGTTTCTATTGGAGAACTTTTAAATGACTATAATGGATTGACTATTTTCTATTCTTTAGAAAAAATAAAAGAAAAAGTCAAGAAGGAAAATATTGATTTTATTGATATTTCATCACTTGTAGAAATTGTAAATTTTAGGAGTGATATGATTTTACAAGTAGAAATTCTTTTTTTTAAATTAGCAAAATTTTATGATGGAAATTATTGCTTAAGAAGTGATTGTGCGTTTATTTTAGATGAAAAAGTACCATTTATATTTAAAAAAACAATACCATTAGAGGAGCAAAAAGAACGATTAGAAGCAGAAATGGATGAGATAGATGTAAAATCAATTTCTGAAATTGTTGATAATATAAATAGTGAATTAATAGGTCATGACATTTTTAAAAATGATTTCAAAAAAAATCTTTTGAAATATTCTTTTTTAAATAATATGGGTAATCGTAAGATATTATCTATATTAATTTGTGGAGAATCAGGAATTGGAAAAACAGAATTTGCAAAAATTGTATCTAAAAAAATGTATCCTAATGAAGATTTAATAAAAATTAACTTCGGTAATTATTCGACAGAAGGTGTTCTTAATAGTCTTATTGGTGCTCCTTTAGGATATAAAGGCTGCGAAGAAGGTGGAGAACTTATAAATAAAATAAAAAAATCAAAATCAAAAGTTATTTTGATTGATGAATTTGAAAAAGCAACACCAAGCATATACAACTTCTTTTATGAATTATTAGAAGATGGAGTATTTACAGATAGACATGGAAATAGACATGATCTTAATGGGTATATAATTATTTTTACATCTAATATGACACAAGAAATATATCAAGAACACATACCCAATTCTTTAAGATCTAGATTTGATATGGTGTATTATTTTGAAAATTTACAATATGATGAAAAAAATTATTATATTCAAAAAAATGCAAAAAAACTAATAAATGAGTTAGAACAAAATTATGGGAAAAAGGTAAATTATAAAAATATAGAAAGCGAGCTAGCAAGACTTGTAGTTTATGAAAATCTAAAGTACAGTTTACAAGGGACTACACAGGGTAGGTATCTGACGGGAGGGGTTCCGCCCGTCAGATTTTCCATGTGATATTCAAACTATCGCTTGTGGCGGCTATGGTGGTAATCATCAAATCCACCACACGCCGCTTGTCGTCAAAGGATACATCCTCCCAAGTGTCGAGGTAGCCGGAAATCTGGCTGACCTGTTCCGGGCTGATGGCTTCCACCGTCAACTCCGCTATCCTCGCCAGAAGTTCCTGCTTGCGCCCGTCCAGTTCCGCTATCTTCACATTCACATAGGAGAGCAGCACATTGTTTGCGCCCGTCAGACTGTCCACCAGCTTTTCAATCTCGCTGTCCACATGGAGAAGTTCCACTTGCAGGGCGGCGATTTTCGGGTTTGCCTTTGCCGCTTTCTTCCTGCCCGTCTGCGTCTTGTGCTTTTCCAGCTTTTTCACCATCTGCTGGTAAACCACCGCTTCCAGCTCCGAAGTGATGATTTTCCCACACCCGGCACAGCTTTTATTGTCCAGCCGCTTTGTGCAGCGGAGATATTGCTTTCCCACAGGATTGTTAATGCTCATAAGGGCATATCCGCAGTTTCCGCACTTGATTTTTCCCGCCAGCCATGTATGGGTTGCTTTCCGGGCAGACTGGATTTTCATGTTGTTCATCAGCTTCTTGCGGCAGGTCAGCCAGATGTCGGAGGGGACAATGCCCTCATGGGGAGCCAACACCAGCATTTGGTCTTTCAAGTCGTTCTTTTTGCTGGGCTTCACATCCCGCCCTTGATACAGATAGCAGCCATTCATGCCGGTAAAATCGGCAGCGTCATTGACAATGATTGTCCCTTGACTTTTGAAAAATTCGTACACATCAAGGTCTGCCCGCACATAGACAGGATTGCGTAACATCTGCGCAAGCGTGGGGCGTATTAGTTCCTTGCCGTTGAATAAAATTCCCTGTTCGGCAAAGTACCGGGTAATGTCCCCGTAGGAGGTTGTGGGCTGGGCGTACATCTCGAACATCAGCCGGATATTTGCCGCTTCGTCTGGGTTTACCACCAGCTTCTTTGTGTTGATACCGTCCATCTTGATTGGCTCTGTATGGAAGCCATAAGGGGCTTTTCCACCCATCTTAAACCCTCGCTGGCTGCGGGAATAATAAGCGTCCGTCACCCGCTTCTGTATCGTTTCCCGTTCAAGCTGGGCGAACACGATACAGATATTCAGCATAGCCCGCCCCATCGGAGTAGAGGTATCAAACTTTTCCGTAGAGGACACAAACTCCACATTGTATTGCTGGAACAACTCCATCATGTTGGCAAAGTCCAGAATGGAACGGCTGATACGGTCGAGCTTGTAAACCACGACCTTTGCTATCAAGCCCCGCTTAATGTCCCGCACCAGTTCTTGAAACTTTGGACGGTCTGTGTTCTTGCCGCTGTACCCTTTGTCTGTGTATTCCTTACAGTTCCCGCCTTTCAATTCGTATTTGCAAAACTCAATCTGGCTTTCAATGGAAATGCTGTCCTTTTTGTCTACCGATTGCCTTGCATAGATTGCGTCTATTCTGTTATTCATTTTGTCGCTCCTTTTCTTAAAAAAGAAACGGAGCTGCTGACAGTTCTATTATACCGCCAGCAGCCCCGTAAATCAACGATGGCTTCGGAAAACCTTACGCCCCGGCTTCCTCTTTCTGCCGCTTATCGGCATATTTGCGGAACACCTCATAAAGCTGCTGCTCCAGTTCCCAGCGTTTGGCCACTTCCTGTTCCGGCGTGAACACCGGGGAGAGGTTTTCCAGCGTGATTTCTTTTCCCTGAAAAGTCACGACCTCTGTTTCTTTTTTGTATCTGATATGCTCCATAGAACCTCCTGTATTCAATTTTCAAGGTACAATGCCGCACAGGGACGGCGTAAAAATCTGCTTATAAAATCACCTTTCCTTTGTGTGCCGCTGTTGCCGCTTCAACTCCGCCAGCACTTCCGGCGGGATACGGTCAACCAGCCGCTGTAAATTGTCCAGTTCGCTTTTCAGCTTTGCCCGTTCCATCGTATCTTTCATCTTGCCTTTTTCACTGGCTTTTGCCCTTGCTTCCAGCTTTTCATTTTCCGCTAACAGGTCATTGATTGTGACCTTGTATTTTTTCAGTTGCCCGGAGAAATTCTCCATCTGCGGGAACCACTTTTTCAGCATGGAGAGGGCTTCCTCTTTTTTCTTTCCGGCGTTGAACGGGGTAATATCGCCCAGCGTGGCTTCAATGGCTCTTGCCTGTTTGGAGAGATTGACCGCCTGCTTGAACAGACGGGTGGGGATATGCTTCCTGCCTGTCTTGCTGGCGCTTTCCCCACGCTCCAAGTCGGGATATTTCTCCACCATATAAGCGTGAAAATCGTCCTGCCATTTTGTGAGGTTGGCTCTGTTCCCGATAATCTCCTTTGCACACAAGCGGTTGTCCTCTGTCAGAGGGACAAAGACCAAATGCAGGTGGGGTGTTTTCTCGTCCATGTGTACCACGGCCGACACGATATTTTCCCTGCCTACCCGCCCGATGAGGAAGTCTGCCGCCCTCTGGAAAAACGCTTGTATCTCCTTTGGCGACTTCTTCTTGAAAAACTCTGGGCTGGCGGTAATGAGCGTATCCACAAACCGGGTGCTGTCTTTCCTTGTACGGCAACCGGCCTGTTCGATACGGTTTTGAATAAAATGATAGTACCTGCCCTCCGGCTTGACGATATGGAAGTTGTATTTGCTCCGGCTGGTGTCAATGTCGGGGTTGCTGGCGTATTGCTCTTTCTGCCGTTCGTGATGGGCTTCCAGCGGCCTTGCCGGGTTGCCCTTGTGTTTCTCAAACCGCAAAATTGCGTGTTGTGCCATTCTGCTCCTTTCCTCGTTCCATTCTTTTCCAGCGGGTTTCCACAGGGAAAATCCCGCCGAAACTATCTCTGATAGGATAGGAATGGATAGAATATAAATCAATCTTTTTATCTTTATATTTCTATATACCGTCCGGTTTCCGTACTTCCGGGGAGTGATTTCCATACTTCATGGGTATGGTTTTCAGTCCTCCGGCGTTCCATAACCGGATTTCTTGAAGTCGGTGTTTGGAACCGCTTCATAGGATTTTGGGTAAATGCGGTTGGGTTTTCCACAGCCCTGCTTCTGGATCTCCACCAGCCCCGCATACTGCAATTCCCGTAGGGTATTGACGGCTTTCTGCCGCCCACAGTGGAGCAGGGCGACTACCTCGCAGATTGGATAGTACAGGTAAATGCGCCCGTACTCGTCCGCCCAGCCGTTCTTACGGGACAACTCCGTCCGGCGCAGGATAAAGGCGTACAGTATCTTCGCTTCATTGGACAGGGGTGTGAATGTGGGGGCTTCAAAAAGGAAATTGGGCAGCCGGGTAAAGCTGACCGATTTTTCCGGCTGATGGATATAAATGGTGTTTGTCATATCGTGTTTGTGGACGGTTAGAAGCCTGTTTCCGGGGGCAGACGGTAGTTTCTATTGCCTGCCCCTGTTCTGTGCTTGCAAAGCCTTGAAAATCAAGGACTTTTCAGCCCCTAACTGTCCACACAAGACCTCCTTTTCCGTTCACTTTCTGTTTTCTGCCGCCTGTGAACTCTGGCGGCACAGCCGGGGCAGTATTTTGCCCGGTTGGATTTAGGGACGAACACACCGCCGCAGACCGCACAGCGTTTCAAGTCCTTATCCCGGAAAATCTCCGCTTCCAGCGTCCCGTCCAGCGGCAAGACCGCCCAGCGGAACCACTTACAGCAGACCGAGAAAGAAACCGTCTGCGGACAGGTGCAGGTGTCCCCATCGTCAAGGGGCATACAGTTCCCGTCCTCATAACAGCAGCACTCCCGGCGGATCAGGGCGTTTGCCTGTTTCCGCTGCGCTGGGGTCATGCGGTAAAGGGAACCGTCTTGCTTGCGCTCTATGGGCGGCAGTCGTTTATATGGGTTCTCTCTCATGTGTTTCCTCCATTTTGCTTTCCGTTGCCGCTCTCTCCGAAAAGGCTTCCTGCCCCATTCCTGCGGCGTGTTCCGGCGTTGGCACGCTCCCCACAGCTTCGGGACAAGTTGTCCCGAAGTGACCTCTGGACAAAGTGTCCAGAAATTGGCTTCTTGCGGTGCTTCCCCTGCCGGGGTATTCCTTTTCGGACGGTCATTCATTTTTCAAGGTGCAGCTCATCGATGAACTACCCTAAGTCTACACCTAAATGATCGCCCGTCCCGTATATCCGAAAGGTAGGAAATCCGCCCAAAAAACTGCCTATTTCCACGCTCTCGGAATTGTGATATAATAAAAAAACAGAACGACAAAGCGGAAGTGATAAGGAGGAGATAAAATGTATATTAAAAAATATTGGTATAACTATATCGGTGGCACAGACGATAGCCTGACCTTGGTGGACTACCTCTATGACAAAGGCAAAACTGAAATACCTCTGAGTGAGATATTCAATGATACTGGCCTTAGCAAACTAAACTGGAATTTCCATATCTCACCCAATTTAGAATACATTGATTCGGAGGGCCAATGTCACGAATTTTATTATGCTATTGATTTGGCAACTGATTTGGCAGCACTTATTCTTGAGAGTAAGAAAAGTGGTGGGTTCAATATAAAAAATCTGTTTGATGGGGAAAAACGAGATAGGTTTGTAAAAATCATAACTACGCCAGAGGAGGATCAAGCAATGAATCGGGCTTTAGCAGAGTTCTGTGCTTCTCCGCTCGAATATGATCTTCATGAAATGGTAGATGATGAAGATATGCTGGAAATGGCGAAAGACTGCGAAAATATCCGTAAGGAATTGTGCGAATAACTTCCAAATTATCAAGCAGACAAGGAGGGAGTGCATGGAACTATCCATACAAGAACGATTGAAAGACCTGCGTGTGGAACGAGGGCTGACGCTGGAACAGCTTGCGGAGGAAACTCACCTTTCCAAATCTGCTTTAGGCAGTTATGAGGGAGACAATCTCAAAGACATCAGCCACCATGCCCTTATCCAGCTGGCGAAGTTTTACGACGTGACCGTTGATTACCTGCTGGGACGCTCTAAAACAAAAAACCACCCAAACGCCGATCTTGCAGACCTGCGCTTGAGTGATGATATGATTGAACTATTGAAAAGTGGGCGGGTGGATACTTCCCTCTTGTGTGAGCTGGCGGTACACCCGGATTTCCCCCGGCTGATGGCTGACCTTGAAATCTATGTGAACGGAACGGCAGTCAAGCAGGTACAGAGCGCAAATGCCATTGTGGATATTATGAGCGCAACCATTATGAAGCAGCACAATCCCGGCTTGTCCGACCCGCAGTTAAGGCAGCTTGTCGCCGCCCATATTGACGATGACAGCTTTTGCCGCTATGTGATACAGCAAGACATAAACAAGATAGCCCTTGACCTGCGGGAAGCCCATAAGGACGATTTTTTCAGCGTTCCGGAGGACAATCCGCTGGAAGATTTCTTGCAGACCGCCGAGGAAACTGCCAGTCCAGACAGCGACCCGGAGCAAGCGGCTTTGGCGTTTATCTGTAAGCGGCTCAAGCTGAATTTGAAAAAGCTGTCCGAGGAAGAAAAGAAGTGGCTGAAAAAGATTGCACAGAAGTCGGACTTGCTGAAAAATCCAAACCCGCAGCGGGGGAGAAAATAGAGAACGAGAAATTGGAGGGAGTAAAGGTGCAGGAGGCAATTATAAAATTGAAACTTCTCGGTCAAATGCCAGACGCAGTGAAAGATGACCCTACAGAAGAAACCATCAACATGTATGACGAATTGCTCTCCAATGTAAAAACGCCATTGACAAGAGAAGAAGTAGGCGTATTGATTGACATTTTCCCCGAAGGTGGAATGTATGGAGTAGAGTGGGATTTGCTAAAATTGGTAGAGTCTTATTTGATGGAAGCGCCATCAAGTGAAGAGTATCGAAAATTGATTACTGCTTGTCCAAGTGAAGAATGGCGAGAAACTATGCAAGCCCGTTT
Source organism: Faecalibacillus sp. MSK20_93 (assembly GCF_020589945.1). Taxonomy (NCBI): domain Bacteria; kingdom Bacillati; phylum Bacillota; class Erysipelotrichia; order Erysipelotrichales; family Coprobacillaceae; genus Faecalibacillus; species Faecalibacillus sp. MSK20_93. The sequence continues at coordinate 12,627 of NZ_JAJDKA010000029.1, forward strand.
AGATAATTGGGAAAACAACAAACAATAACTTGTTGGGGAGATAGCAAAGCCAGCCGAGCCAGTCAACGGTCAAGATGAACGGCGCATTTCATGCGCCGCCGTTGACAGCCCCGCCCGTCTTTGCTAATGGGCAATCAAGGCGGGAAAGCCCTAAAATGGCTTCCCGCCCATTTCAATTTTGAGAGAAAAATCCGTCTGCTTTTTCGTAAGTGTGGCTATCCGTCTGGGACACTTTGTCCCATAGTTCGGCGTAGGACGAGGGACGGGGGCATTCATATACGCCCTGTCTGCTGATGAAACCAGTCCTGCGCTTGCGGCTCCACGCCACGCAATCACAGCCCTGTTTTCCTGCCGTAAAAATGCCCTTGCTCTCCCCGGCGGCAACCGCATTTTCGCAGCAACGCCGACAGAGCGTATAACACACTACACTTTGCGAGCAAAGTCGTGTGCCAAGGGGCAAACCCCTTTGGAAACCCCTGACAACAAAACAGGCTGAATATCTCGCACTTTCCCGGTGCTTGATATTCAGCCTTTATTTGTTGTCAGCAGCCCCCGTTTCGTGGTCTGCGTGTAGTTCCTTGTAAACTGACCTAAGGGATATAAAAAGAAAAATTGAAGATATTGTATTTGATGAATTTTTTTCAAAATATTTTTAGTAGTAGAAAATTTGTATAATGATAAATTGTAGCGCTAGATTACTTGAAATTATGGTTTTAATGAATAGATAAACTTATGCAAGATGGAATTAATGAATAATAAAATTATTTATTTTGAAAAGAGGTTAGAGATGAATGAATTAAAGAAAATAATAAAAGAATATATTAAAAAAATTGGTAAAGAAAAAATAGCAATCATAGTATCAATTATTACAATAGTGACGGTTGGATTTAACTTCTTTAAAACGGTTTATAATGATTTTATTTATCAAGCGAGTTGTGAAAGATTCTATGGTATTCCTAAGTATTATTTTAGTTATAACTTAAATGATAAATTATATTGGTTGTTGTTAACTTCAATTGCTATTATTATATGTTTAACCCCAAGAATTATAAAAAAACATTGTTATAGTTCGTCAGAAACTTTTAATCGAATTATAAAATATATTTTTATTTTTTTATGTTGTATGTCTTTATGGGTGGTTATTTCTTTATTTTTAAATATTATAGTTTCTTATAATTATAGAGATTTTATTTTAGATGGAATTGTTTACTTAGTAAATACATATAGAAATGTGATGTCTGTGGTATTTTTGCTATTTAGTTTTTTTACTATTTTATTTTTATATGACATAAACGGCTTTTTAAAAACAGCACGATATAAAAAAATAGTTCTTATTATTTTTTTATTTTCTTTTGGAATGTGTTCGAATATTTTGTTGTTTGGTTCGATATCTCAAATAACATCTACAATTGATCAAAAAACAAAATATGAGTTTATAACAGTTGATGATAATGAATATGTAATTTTGTCTGAGTATAAAGGAAAATTTCTAGTGGTTTCATTTGAAAAAGATAGAGGAGAATATATTTTTAATACGAATCAATATAAATTTATTAATATGAATCAAGGATTAATAACTTATAAAGATGTAAAAAATTTAAAAATTAATAAAGGAGAATAATAATTACATAAGATATACGTATACCATTTAAAATTTTGTTAATTTTAAATGGTATATAAGTAATTGGATTATTTGATAAACAATTATAAGCAAATGCCAAATAAAATAATGTATAGAAATGTAATAAATCATCATTGATAATTATAGAAATTTTAAAAATCATAAATATTATACAAAAATGGTGAGATTATGAGTATCTAGAGATGACAAAAGAATGCAAAAAAGAACCAAGGCTATACGTCTAGGTTCTTTTTCATCCTTTTCGGATTTCTCTATACTAGTGTATCATATGAGTATAGATTGTCAATTTGAATTTTTATAGGATTTTAATGATTCTTTATTTAGTTTTGGAATATGCATTTCTTTTATGAGTATTTCTCTTAAAAATATGTCCATATTTATAATTATCATACTAAAAAAGGCCACAAATTCAACCGAATTTATTTTACGGTTATTTTATTGGCCACCTTGGCTAATAATTGTAATTCAATAGATTTTTAAATAATTATTTACTTAAGAAAGCAGACTTTTTCATATATTTATTAATTAGATCATAATTATGAATATATTGAAGAATTGATTTTTTATTTATCAACAGTTTAAATGATTACGTATTAACTCATTTTATGAATATAATCTATTAAATCTTGTATTTCTTTAGGGTAAGTTATATGACTATTTAAAACTTTTTTACCTAACTCATAAATCAGTTTGTCTTTTGATTTAGACGAACCAATATGATAAAAGTTTTTTACTTCCTGACTACAAATAAGATTTTCTTGTCTTAATTGATTAATTAAACAAAGTCCTTCAATAGATTTAACACGACTTAAGGCAACATAGAGTTGGCCATTATCAAATGAATAAGGAATAAGATTTACTTGATCATAGGTTTGACCTTGACTTTTATGCATTGTAATAGCGTAAGCAAGTTTTAAAGGAATTTGATAAAAAGCACCTACTTTTTCTTTAGATAAATGATTATCTTCAATATCTCCTTCTTTTCTTTTAGAAAGTACATAGTTTTCTATGGCCCATTCATGATAACCAAAGGTTACAAGTGTTTTATTTGTATCTAAGAGAACGGTAACACTTTCATCTTCTAATTTATAAACTTTTCCAAATGAACCATTTTGATAAAGATTTTGTTCTGTATCGTTAATTAAAACCATCACACGAGCACCAATTTTTAAATGAAGTTCATCTAGAGTAGGTTTATCAGAGTTTTTAACATCACCGACAATTCTTGAATGATAGACTTTAGCTTTATAAGGTATTTTGGAAAGTCTATCATGATTGATTTGTTCAGCTTTTCTATTAGTTGCTGTAAGAATAATACCATTTTCAAAAAGAGTTTTTTGACAATGCGTATTAAAATAATGAACACATGAATAATCACCAATACGTGCTTTATTCAGTTCATGAATAAATTCAGGATTCTTTTGTCGTATGACTTGTTTTAATTCAACTGTTTGAAAATTTAAATCTTGCCAGTTTGTTGATTCAAAAGCATAACCTTTATGATAATTTTCATAAATTTCTTTTAATACTTCTAAATCATTATCTGTAGTAACAGGAGGTAGTTGGAAAAGTCTCCAACAACGACGATTTGTTTACGAGATAATGAGTTTTCTTCTGCTTTCATAATTGTTCTTACAACAAAATCAAATAGATCAATACGACACATACTAATTTCATCAATAACAATAATGTCTCTTTCTTTTACCACTTGAGGAACTTTTTTAATATGTTTAACTACTTGAGGCTCTGGAGATACTTGAAAACAACGATGGATAGTAACACCTTGAATATTAATAGCAGCAATACCGGTAGGAGCACAAACAATAACATTTTTATTTTGTTTTTCCATTTCATTAATAAAAAGTTGTAAAACAAAAGATTTACCAGTACCTGCGCCACCTGTTAAAAAAACATTATTTCCAGATAATAATTGTTGATAAGCTTTATATTGATCTTTACTTAATGATATTTTATCTTTATTTTGTTTTCTTTGATTTGTTGTTTCTTGTTTTGAATGTAATGAACTTTTTTGATTATTTTGTTTTAAATAGGCTAAAGCTTCTTTTTTAGAATCAAAGCTTTTGAATTTAGCATCTTTAAAATGATCGATTTCTTTTTGACAATCTTTCCAAGTAGTATAAATACCTGGATGTCTTCCTTTTTTTACAGCATAATATTTCATGATATTCCTCCATGTTTATTATTATGACATATTATAAAAATATTTTAAATAAAACTTGTGAAATGTTACACATAGCCTTATATGTAACTTGTTTTTATTTTCACATGATACTAGAATATGTGTAGTTAGAAAAGAGGAGATTTAATTATGGCAAACAGATTTGTATTAAATGAAACAAGTTATCATGGAAAAGGAGCAATTGAATCAATTCCTGAAGAAGCAAAAGCAAGAGGATTCAAAAAAGCTTTAGTATGTTCAGATCCAGACTTAGTAAAATTTGGAGTAACAGCAAAAGTTACTGATTTATTAGATAAAGCAGGATTAGCTTATGAACTATATTCTAATATCAAACCTAATCCAACAATTGAAAATGTTCAACAAGGTGTTAAAGCATTACATGATGCTGGAGCAGATTATATGATTGCTATTGGTGGTGGTTCATCAATGGATACAGCAAAAGCAGTAGGTATTATTGATAAAAACCCTGAATTTGCTGATGTAAGAAGCCTAGAAGGTGTTGCACCAACTAAAAATCCTTGTACTCCAATCTTTGCAGTTCCTACAACAGCTGGTACTGCTGCTGAAGTAACAATCAACTATGTAATCACAGATGTTGAAAAAGATCGTAAAATGGTATGTGTAGACGTACATGATATTCCAGTTGTAGCATTCGTTGACCCAGATATGATGTCATCAATGCCTAAAGGATTAACTGCTGCTACAGGTATGGATGCCTTAACTCATGCTATCGAAGGTTATATTACTAAAGGTGCTTGGGAAATGTCAGATATGTTCCATATCAAAGCTATCGAAATTATTTCTAAATCATTAAGAGGTGCAGTAGAAAATACTCCTGAAGGTAGAGAAGGTATGGCTTTAGGTCAATATGTTGCAGGTATGGGATTCTCTAACGTAGGTTTAGGATTAGTTCACTCAATGGCTCATCCACTTGGAGCTTTATATGATACACCTCATGGTGTTGCTAATGCTATCATCTTACCAACAGTTATGGAATATAATGCACCATATACTGGTGAAAAATATAAAGACATTGCAGAAGCAATGGGTGTAGATACTACTGGTATGTCTCAAGAAGAATATCGTAAAGCAGCTGTAGATGCAGTTAAACAATTATCTAAAGATGTTGGTATTCCAGCTGACTTAAAAGAAATCGTTAAAGAAGAAGATTTACAATTCTTAAGTGAATCTGCTTTAGCTGATGCTTGCTGTCCAGGTAACCCAAGAGATACAAGTGTAGAAGAAATCAAAGAATTATATAAATCATTATTATAATAATAAGACAGTCCTCAATGAGGGCTGTTTTTTGTTTTAAAATGAAAAAAAAGAGAATTTTTGTTATTAATTTCACAATAAAGTTGACTTTTTATGAGGTTTCAATATAATTTTTTTAACATGTTAAAAAGGGGAAATTCGATGGAAACAAATAAAAAATCAAGTTTTTCAGGCCGTTTAGGATATGTTATGGCGGCTGCTGGTTCGGCTGTTGGATTAGGAAACATTTGGCGTTTTCCATATCTTGCGGCTAAATATGGTGGAGGTACTTTTTTATTTACTTACATTATTTTAGCGTTAACGGTTGGTTTTGCTTTACTTGTAAGTGAAACAGCATTAGGAAGAAAGACCGGAAACAATCCAATCAAAGCATATAAAATCTTAGGAGCAAAAAAATTAAAAATTGGTGGTTGGTTGAATTCAATTATTCCAATATTGATAGTTCCTTATTACTGTGTTGTTGGTGGTTGGGTATGTAAATACTTATTTGAATATTTAAGAGGATCAAGTCAAATCTTGACACAAGATACCTATTTTTCAAATTTTATTGCTAATCCAATTAGTCCAGCTTTTTGGTTAGTTGTTTTTGCAGTATTAACTTTTATTGTGGTTATTAAAGGTGTAGAAAAAGGAATTGAAAAAGTAAGTAAGATCTTAATGCCTATTTTAGTAGTGATAGCTATTTTTATTTCAATTTATGGTTTAATGACACCAGGGGCTATTGAAGGTTTAAAATATTATATCATTCCTGATTTTTCTAAATTCAGTATTATGACAGTCATTGCTGCGATGGGGCAAATGTTCTATTCTTTATCGATTGGAATGGGAATTTTATTTACTTATGGTTCTTATATGAAAAAAGATGTTGATATGGAAAAAGCAATTTCTCAAGTAGAAATTATGGATACATTGATTGCTTTTTTAGCGGGGTTAATGATTATTCCTGCAGTCTTTGCATTTTCAGGAAAAGATAGTTTAAATGCTGGAGCGTCTTTAATGTTTATTACAATGCCAAAAGTATTTAATTCACTTCAATTAGGTGGATTTATTGGTGGTGTATTCTTTTTACTTGTCTTATTTGCTGCTTTAACATCAGCTATTTCTTTAATGGAATGTTCAGTCGCAACTTTAATGGAACAATTCCATATTTCTAGAAAAAAAGCAGCTTTAGCAATGATTATTGAAATGTTGGCTTTAGGAATTCCTATTTCACTTGGCTATGGTGTTTTAGGATGGATTCAACCATTAGGAATGACTTTATTAGATTTCTTTGATTTTGTCACAAATTCATGTATGATGCCAATTTCAGCGTTATGTACAGCTTTATTAATTATTTTTGTAACAAAATTAAAAACAATTTCAGATGAAATTAAAATATCATCTGCTTTTAAAAGAGAAAAAGTCTATAATTTTGTGATGAAATATATTTGTATTCCAACATTATTAATTATTTTATTAAGTTATATTTTATCAACATTTGGAATTATTACGTTATAAAAAAGCTTTTTTAAGCTTTTTTTCTTTTTGGACATAAAAAAGACATTTTTTATGTATATAATATATTAGAAATAAAATGAGCTTTTGTATTTGTCAAATAAAACATTTGTGCTATAATTTATTTGTTTAATTATGCCTAAGTGTAAAGGAGGATGTCTTTATGGACAAAATAAGTGAAAAGATAAAAGCAGCCCGCATTGCCAAAGGCGTTACAATAGAGGAAGTCGCAGAAGCAACATTGTTATCTGTTAATATCATTAAAGATATAGAAGACGGTGCTTTTGAACGATTTGTTGGAGACGAGCTATATGTAAAAATGTATCTTAAAAAAATAGCAAGATACTTAGAAATAGATGAGACGATTGCTGATGATTATTATGCAATTACGAGAGAAATTAAAAAGGCTGATTTAAAAGATTTAGAAAATAAAAAAGAAGATATAGGATCTGTTACTTTTGTAGATAAAGTAAAAAATATTCAACCAACTAAAAAACAACCGACAAGAAAGGGAGTTTATGAAGATCACTATATCTTAAGATATGTTAAATATGCAATTGTCATTATTATTGTCATTGCTATTATTATTGTACTTGGATATTCATTTGTCTTTATGAAATCAAATGATTCATCATTTAAAAATAGTAATACATCTAAAACAGAAACAAGTGAAACTTTAAAGAAGAAAACAACAGAAACAGATAAAAAGAAAACAACAAAATCTGATACAACGAAAAAAGATGAACAAACATCTACTGAAATAACTTTTACTAAAAATGCTGATGGTGATTATAGTTTTAAATTACCTGATGGATATGATCAAGAAACTTTTAAATTAAAAGTAGACTTTACATTTGCGACAACTGTTGATCTACATGTTAATGGTGATCCTAACAGTTATCAAACTGATACATTTAAAAAAGGTGTTTATAGTAGTAATCTTGCTAATATTTCAGCATCAGATGCTTTAAAAGATGATTCTGCATGTGAAAGTGTTGAATTAGAATTTAATGTGAATGATTTCCAATATTTGGAATTTTCATATAGTTGGAACTTAGGACATCGTTATTATATTAATGATCAAAAAATTCCATTAGAAGAAAATGATCATTATGGAACAAGCTCTAATGGTAGAGTAAGAACATTTAAATTAACGATGGTCAAATAATGAATTTACCTAATAAATTAACGATTACAAGAATAATCCTTGTTCCAATTCTTATTCTTATTTATATGTTTCCTTATGCAACGTTTGGAATCAATGTACCTATGTATCATATTTTGAATGCTGATATTTCACTTGTTAATATTGTTATCTTTATTATTTTTGCAGTTGCTTCGTTAACTGATTATTTTGATGGACAAATTGCAAGAAAATCTAAATTAATTACGACTTTTGGTAAGTTTGCTGATCCGATTGCAGATAAACTATTAATTAATACGATTTTTCTTTTACTAGCAAGTGATGGAACAATTTCTATCATTATTCCTATTATTATGATTTCTAGGGATACGATCGTAGATGCCATTCGTTTGGTGGCTGCTAATAAACAAGTTGTTATTGCAGCAAAATATTTAGGAAAATTAAAAACTGTGACACAAATGATCAGTGTGATATTCTTATTATTAAATGATTTTCCTTTTTCAATCATTCATTTACCAATTGGTCAAATAAGTGTATGGATTGCTTGCGTGATTTCAATAGTAAGTGGTATTGATTATTTTATGGATAGTAAAGATATGTTAACGGAGTCAATGTAATGAATGAACTTGCTGAATTATTAATAAAAAATAATATTTCTATTGGAACTGTAGAAAGTTTTACAGTAGGAAATTTTGCGACAATGCTAGGAAATATTCCTGGCATTTCTAAGGTTTATAAGGGTTCTTTAGTCACTTATCAAAGTGAAACGAAAGAAAGGCTTTTAGGAATTGAACATCCATTGATTGAAAAGTACGGTGTTGTTTCTAAAGAAATTGCTACTTTAATGTGTGTTAATGGTAAAAGTATTTTAGATGTTGATCTATGTGTTTCTTTTACAGGAAATGCTGGACCGGATGCAATGGAAGGAAAACCAGTAGGAGAAGTCTATATTGGTATTGCTTATGAAGATGTTGTTGTTTATAAATTGAATTTAGAAGGTAGTCGAAAAGAGATTGCTTTAAAGGCAATAGATTTTGCTCAAAAGAAAGTAATTGAAAAAATTTTAAAAAAATAAAAGAAAAAATGAAAAATAAAGCATATATAGGAATAGGAGGTATTATTTATGGCTGGAAAAAAAGAAGTAGAAACAAAAGATGCTAAAAAAGCACAAGCATTGAATGATGCAATCAAACAAATTGAAAAGCAATTTGGAAAAGGTTCTGTTATGAAGCTTGGAGATCGTGCAGCTGTTGATGTGGCTGTTATTCCAACAGGTTCTTTAACACTTGACATGGCTTTAGGAATAGGTGGTTATCCTAAAGGAAGAATTATTGAGATTTATGGTCCAGAATCAAGTGGTAAGACAACACTTACATTACATGCGATTGCTGAAGTGCAAAAACAAGGTGGTACAGCTGCGTTTATTGATGCCGAACATGCCATTGATCCTGTTTATGCTAAAAATCTAGGAGTTAATATTGATGAATTGATTCTTTCGCAACCAGATAGTGGTGAACAAGGTTTAGAAATTGCTGAAACACTTGTACGTTCTGGAGCTATTGACTTAGTAGTTGTTGACTCTGTTGCTGCACTTGTTCCTCAAGTGGAATTAGATGGCGAAATGGCTGATCAACAAATGGGATTGCAAGCAAGATTGATGTCTAAAGCTTTACGTAAACTTTCAGGGGTTATGAATAAAACAGATTGTACAATTATTTTCATTAACCAATTACGTGAAAAAATTGGTGTTATGTTTGGAAATCCAGAAACGACTACTGGAGGAAGAGCTTTAAAATTCTATTCTTCTGTGCGAGTAGAAATCAGAAGAAGTGAAGTAATTAAAAATGGTACGGAAATTGTTGGGAATAAAGTCAATATCAAAGTTGTTAAAAATAAAGTGGCACCACCATTTAAATCAACACAAGTCGATATTATTTATGGTAAAGGTATTTCAAGAGATGGTGAAGTCTTGGATTTAGCAGTTGATAAAGATATTGTTGATAAATCCGGTGCTTGGTATGCTTATAAGGGTGAAAAGATTGGACAAGGACGTGAAAATGCAAAACGATATCTTGTTGAACATCCTGATATAATGAATGAAATTACGGAAGCAATTAAAGCTTCATTAATGCCTGTAGAAGAAGAGGAATTGTAAAAATTCCTCTTTTTAACTTGTTATTGTCAAAATAAGCAATTTGACATATAATATACTTGTGCGCAAAACACGTTTAATAAACATAGTAAAGACTATGTAAATATTAATTATTATAACCGAAACAAACGGTGAATGATTGGATAATCAATCATAAAAAATGTGCATAGAGAAAATGGAGGGTGGAATATGCCAGGTTTAAATATTGCCACTATTTTATCCTATGTTCTAGCTGTCGCTGTTGGGGTTCTTATTTATTTTGTATATGCAAAACTAAATATTTCAAAAGCTAATGTCAGTGCTCAAAAGATTATTGACGATGCAACGAGTAAAGCTGATAATCTAGTTAAAGAAGCTATTTTAGATGCTAAAACTCAAGCTTATGAATTAAAATTAGAAGCAGAAAAAGAAATTAAAGAACAAAAACAAGAAATTACTGAACTTGAAAATAATCTTTCAGAACGTGAAAAAGGTATTGAACGAAGAGATATTGCTGTTCAAGGTAAAGAAGACGTTCTTGAACAAAGAATTAAACAATTAGATATTAAAGAAGCTGGAATAGATAAATTAGAGGCTGAATTAAAAAATAAAATTGATTCTAAAGTTGTTGAATTAGAAAAAGTTGCCGCTATGTCAGCAAGAGAAGCTAAGGAAGAATTGTTCAAACAAGTTGAACAACAAATTTCATTAGAAATGTCTGCTTACATAAAAGAACAAGAAGAAGAAGCTAAAAGTAAAGCTGCTGATATGTCTAGAGACATTATTGCCAATGCAATTAATCGATACGCTCAAGAAGAAGTTACTGAAAGAACAGTAACTGTTGTTGATCTTCCAAGTGAAGAAATGAAAGGACGTATCATTGGACGTGAAGGTCGTAATATTAAAGCAATCGAACAAGCAACAGGTGCAGATTTAATTATTGATGATACACCTGAAGCAATTACGATTTCTTGCTTTGATCCAGTAAGAAGAGAAGTTGCTCGTTTATCATTAGAAACTTTAATTAGAGATGGACGTATTCAACCAGGAAGAATCGAAGAAGTTGTTGATAAAACAAGAAAAGAATTAGATGAAGTTATTAGTAAAACTGGAGAAAATGCAATTTTTGAATTAGGTATTTCTCGTATTGATAAAGAAATTGTTAAACAAATTGGTAAATTAAAATATCGTACAAGCTATGGTCAAAATGCGCTTCAACATTCATTAGAAGTTGCACATTTAGCAGGAATTATGGCTGCTGAATTAGGATTAAATCAACAATTAGCTAAACGTGCAGGTCTATTACATGATATTGGTAAAGCAATGGATCATGAAATGGAAGGAAGCCATGTTGAACTAGGTGCAAAATTCGCAAAAAAACATGGAGAACATCCAACTGTTATTAATGCAATTGCTTCACATCATGGGGATGTGCCAGCGACAAGTGTTATTTCTATTTTAGTAGCTGCTGCTGATACATTATCAGCTGCTAGACCAGGAAGTCGAAGTGAAACAATTGAAAATTATATTCAAAGACTTGAAAAACTTGAAGAAATGGCTAAAAGCTTTGATGGTGTCGATCGTGTCTATGCAATTCAAGCAGGACGTGAAATTCGTATCGTTGTAAAACCTGATAAAGTGGATGATCTAGCAAGTCATAAGATTGCACGTGATATTAAGACAAAGATTGAAGAAGAATTAACTTATCCAGGACATATTAAAGTTACTGTTATAAGAGAAATTCGTGCGAGTGAAATTGCAAAATAAAAGGGAAATCAATTCCCTTTTTTTTTATATATGTTAAAATGTCTTTACGAAATGAGGAAAGAAAATGAAAGTTTTATTTATAGGAGATATCGTTGGAAATGTAGGACGACAAATGATAGAAGATTATCTTTATCGTATTCGAAAAGATTATCAAATTGATTTTGTAATCGCAAATGTTGAAAATGCGACACATGGTAAAGGATTAAATAGAAAACATTATGATTTCTTTACTTTTGAAGGTGTTGATTGTATGACAATGGGGAATCATACTTTTGATAAAAAAGAACTTCTTGATTTTATTGATGAAGCTGATCGCCTTGTTGTTCCTTTCAATCAACCAAGTATTTTACCAGGAGTCCATACAAGAGTATTTAATGTTAAAGGTACAAAAATAAGAGTAACCAATGCACTTGGATGTGTCTTTATGGATAACCGTTATTCGAATCCTTTTGATCATATTGATGATTATCTAAACCTTGAACAAGATATTCATATTATTGATATTCATGCAGAAGCAACCAGTGAAAAAATAGGTTTAGCTTATTATTGTAAAGATAAAGTACAAGCTGTCTTAGGAACACATACACATGTACAAACAGCAGATGAAAGAATTATTGATAAAAAAGTAGCATTTATTTCTGATGTAGGAATGACAGGACCTTATTTAAGTTCTTTAGGGTGTGATTTAGATAGTGTGATTACGCGTATGAGAGGTTTAAGTTCAAAATTTTTAATTTCTGAAAATTCAGGACAGTTTGCAGGTGTCGTGATTGAATTTAATGACAAACACCAACCTATCTCTATTGAAAGAGTTTTGATCAATGATGATCACCTATATCGAGCATCTTAGGATGCTTTTTTTGTTATTTTTTTAATGATAATTCATATAGTGAATTAGGAGGCAAAAATATGGAAATAATTAAAGTATCTTCAACATCTGTTCCTAATCACGTTGCAGGAGCAATAGCATCATTAATGAGGGAACAAGATAAACTTATGATTCAAACAATTGGTGCAGCAGCACTTAATCAAGCAATTAAATCAATTGCAATTGCTAGAGGATATATTATACCAACAGGTAAAGAGCTTATCTGTGTTCCTTCTTTTCATGATTTAATGGTCGATGATAAAAGGATTACTGCCTTAAGACTTGTAATAGAATTACGTTAATTTTTAGTGAAAAGGGTTTCTTTTTTTAAAAATTCATTGTATAATACTGACATGTAAATGGAGGTTTTTTAAAATGGCAAAATGTAAATTATTAATGCAAACAGGACAAGTTCAAAAAATTATTGATTTCTTTGATGGATATTCAGATGATAAAGTATCATGTAAATATATTAAAAAAGTAGGAATCAAAGCTGAATTTGAATGTGAAACTGAATTATCACCTGAAGAAGCAGCAGGTCATTGTAAAGGAGTATTTAAAGGAACTCCAGAAGGTAAAGTATTATACTTCTCAATTCAACCAGACGGATTCTTTGGATAAGATAAAAATGATAAGGACTGATAAGTCCTTATTTTTTTCTAGCCAAAAGATAACTTTATGTATATAATAGGAAAGAAATGTGGTGAAAAAATGAAAGATTATAGTGAATATTTTAAAGGGCCAAATTTAAAAGAGGCTCAAAAAAGAAGTAGAAAACAAGTTGATCATTTAAAAGATGCTTTTGAAATACCTAGTGATATGGTAAGTGTAGGTAAAGGAAAAACTTATTATATTCATACTTATGGTTGTCAAGCGAATGAACGTGATGGTGAAACATTAGCAGGTATTTTTGAAATGATGGGATATACAGCTGCTAAAGAAATCGAAGAGGCAGATGTCATTTTATTAAATACTTGTGCTATTAGAGAAAATGCAGAAGAAAAAGTATTTGGGAAAGTAGGTTATGTTAAAAACTTAAAGAAGAAAAAACCAAATCTTATTTTTGGTTTATGCGGTTGTATGGCACAAGAAGAAGTTGTTATTAAAAGAATATTAGAAAAACACCCACATATAGACTTAATCTTTGGAACACATAATATTCATCGTTTACCAACTTTATTAAAAGAAGCAATGTTTAGTAAAGAAATGGTTGTAGAAGTATGGTCTAAAGAAGGGGATGTTATTGAAAATACGCCTGTTACACGTGCTAATGGACATAAAGCATGGGTCAATATCATGTATGGATGTAATAAATTCTGTACGTATTGTATTGTGCCTTATACAAGAGGAAAAGAACGTTCTCGATTAATGGATGATATTATTGAAGAAGTTAAAGGATTAAAAGCAGATGGGTATCAAGAAATCACTTTACTTGGACAAAATGTCAATAGTTATGGAAAAGATTTAGAAGAAGACTATGATTTTGCGACTCTTTTAGAAGAAGTTGCTAAAACTGGAATTGCACGTATTCGTTTTACAACAAGTCATCCATGGGACTTCTCTAGAGAAATGATTGAAATCATTAATCAATATGATAACATCATGCCTTATATCCATTTACCAGTACAATCAGGAAATACAGAAATCTTGAAATTAATGGGTAGAAGATATACAAGAGAACAATATTTAGAACTTTTCCACATGATTAAAGAAGTGATGCCAGATTGTTCAATTACAACAGATATTATTGTTGGTTTCCCAAATGAAACAGAAGAACAATTCCAAGATACACTTTCTTTATATGAAGAATGTGAATACGATTTAGCCTATACATTTATCTATTCTCCTCGTGAAGGAACACCTGCTGCTAAAATGCAAGACAATGTGCCATTTGAACAAAAACAAGACCGTTTAGAAAGATTAAATGAAGTTGTTAAAGAAAAAGCTTTAAAACAAAATCAACGTTTCTTAAATCAAGTTGTGGATGTTTTAGTAGATGGTCCATCTAAACGTGATGAAACAATGATGACAGGATATACTGCACATCAAAAATTGATCAACTTCAAAGGGCGTAAAGAAGATATTGGTAAAATTGTGCCTGTAAAAGTCACAGAAGTAAAAACTTGGGCTTTAAAAGGTGAACAAGTTGACTAGAATTGAAGAGCTTGCTAGAAAATTAAATCAAGAAATTTTAGCTTTAGAAGTTGTTCAAGAATATCAAAAGTATGAAAAACTTGTTTTAAATGATGAAAAACTTAAACAATTAGAAAAAGAATTAAAAGTATTACAAAAAAAGATTGTCAATCAAAAATCAAAACAGGATGATCGAGTTACAAAAACAATTCAAGAATATCAAGAAAAAAAAGCATATTATGAAAATCATCCATTAGTTGTTAATTATTTATATTTACAAAATGAAGTGAATGAAATCTTACAAACAATCAATCAACAAATGAATAATGCTTTAAAGTAGGGAAACCTACTTTTTCTTTTTATTATTGACTTATTTAAATTTGGGGATTATAATTTTTCAAAAATATAGAAAGAATAAGGAGATAAAAAAATGGCATTTTACTTTGAAGAACCATCGCGTACTTTTAATGAATATTTATTAGTTCCAGGATACTCATCAGCTGAGTGTCGTGCTGAAAACGTAAGTTTAAAAACACCATTAGTTAAATTTAAAAAAGGTGAAGAACCTGCATTATCACTAAATGTTCCATTAGTTTCAGCAATTATGCAAGCTGTATCTGATGACAATATGGCAATTGCCTTAGCTAAAGAAGGTGGAGTTTCATTTATTTATGGATCTCAATCAATCGAAAGCCAAGCAGCTATGGTAAGACGTGTTAAAAATTATAAAGCTGGATTCGTTCCAAGTGATTCAAACTTATCACCTGAATCAACTTTAAAAGATGTTTTAGATTTAAAAGAAAAAACTGGACATTCAACAATGGCAGTTACAGCAGATGGAACTGCTAACGGTAAATTATTAGGAGTTGTTACTGGAAGAGATTATCGTATTTCTCGTTTATCAATGGATACAAAAGTTGAAACTTTTATGACACCATATGATAAACTAATTTGTGCAGATTTAGGAACATCTCTTAAAGAATGTAATGATATGATTTGGGATAACAAATTAAATTCATTACCTGTAGTAGATGCTGAACAAAGATTACATTATTTCGTATTTAGAAAAGACTATGAAAATAGAAAAAATAATCCAAATGAATTATTAGATGAAAATAAACGTTACATTGTTGGTGCTGGAATCAACACACGTGACTATGCTACACGTGTTCCTGCATTAGTAGAAGCTGGTGCTGATGTTTTATGTATCGATTCATCTGAAGGATTCTCAGAATGGCAAAAATTAACAATCGATTGGATTAGAGAAAATTATGGTGATACTGTTAAAGTAGGTGCCGGTAACGTTGTTGATGCAGAAGGATTTAGATTCTTAGCTGAATGTGGTGCTGATTTCGTTAAAATTGGTATCGGTGGAGGATCGATTTGTATCACTCGTGAACAAAAAGGTATTGGTCGTGGACAAGCTACAGCAACAATCGAAGTAGCTAAAGCAAGAGATGAATACTTTAAAGAAACAGGAATTTATGTACCAATTTGTTCAGATGGTGGTATCGTTCATGATTATCATATGACATTAGCCTTAGCGATGGGTTCTGATTTTATTATGCTAGGTAGATATTTCTCAAGATTTGATGAATCTCCTACAAATAAAGTTCAAATTAATGGACAATATATGAAAGAATATTGGGGTGAAGGTTCTGCTCGTGCTCGTAACTGGCAACGTTATGATATGGGTGGAGATGCTAAACTTTCTTTTGAAGAAGGTGTAGATTCTTATGTACCATATGCTGGAAGTTTAAAAGATAACGTTGGTTTATCATTATCAAAAATTAAACATACAATGTGTAACTGTGGTGCTTTAACAATCCCTGAATTACAACAAAAAGCTAAAATCACTTTAGTATCAGCTACTTCAATTGTTGAAGGTGGCGCACATGATGTTGTGTTAAAAGACGCTAAAGAACAAAAATAAGACTTCGTTGAAGTCTTTTTTTTATTTTTAGACATATTGTTATATGGGGTGACAAAATGGCTGGTAAAGTGTATGAAATCATGACCAAGGCAACTTTATCAAAAGGAACGAAAAAAACGATTTCTAAATATGATTATGTTGTTAATGAGATTGATAAAATACTAGGATGTTGGATTTGTAATCATCAATATCAAGGAATCATTAGGGAGCATCAAGCATTTATAGAAGGAAGTTTTGATTTGCATATTTGGTATAGTCATTTAAATGAAAGTTATTTATTAAAACAACAAGTGCATTACCAAGATGCTATTGATTTAAATATGAAAGATCATCAACTCAGTCAAAATGATCAAATTATTGTTGAAAGTCAATACTTACCTCGATGTATCCATGCAACCTTAGAAAATAAAACAATGCACATCGAAATAGAAAAACAAATGTCTTTAAAAATCATTGGTAATACAACAATTCTTGTAGAAAGTAAAACAAACGATGAAGAACTTGAAATGAAAATTAATCCCGATTTCATAACATAGAAAGATGTTTCTTTCTATGTTATAATAATCAACGAATTAGAATGAGGTGTAAAAATGAAACAAAAATACAGTCCAATGATGATGCAATATTTAGGTATCAAGGAACAAAATAAAGATGCTATTGTGATGTTTAGATTAGGGGATTTCTATGAAATGTTCTTTGATGATGCGATGATTGTTTCTAAAGAACTAGAACTTGCTTTAACAGGGAAAAATGCCGGCGCTAAAGAAAGAGTTCCAATGTGTGGGGTTCCTTTTCATAGTGCGAGTGGATATATTCAAAAATTAGTAGATAATGGACATAAAGTCGCGATTGTTGAACAATTAACAGATCCTGGAAAAAAAGGTATTGTTGAACGTGGTGTTGTTCAAATTGTCACACCAGGTACTATTTTTGATGAATCGATGACAAAGAATAAAAATAATTATATCGCGTGTATGATGATTTTTGATTTTGTTTATACGCTTGCTTTTTGTGATATTACAACAGGTGAATTTCAAGTCATCAATATTGATAAAAAGGATCATCTTTTAAATAATCAATTAGCTTCGATGGAAGTTAAAGAAATTGTTGTTAAAAGTGATTGTACATATAACTTTAATGATTCAATTATGGTATCTCATTATGATAATGAAACATTTAATGAAAAATATCGAGATATTTTTCATAATATAAAAGATTTAAAAGAAATCAAAGTATCTACTTTATTATTAAATTATTTAATTGAAACACAAAAAAGAGACTTGGAACATCTTCAAATGATTGAAGAAATCAATAATCAAGATTTTATGACAATGGATCTTTATACTAAAAAATCATTAGAATTAACTGAAAATTCTAAAGATCATGAAAAATATGGTTCCTTATTTTGGTTATTAGATATGACAAAATCAGCAATGGGAGCAAGACTTTTAAAAAATTATATTGATCGACCACTTTTAAAAAAAGAAGCCATTGAAGAAAGATTAGATATTGTTGAAATCTTTACTCAACAATTTATTCAAAGAGAAAGTATTAAAGAAATATTAAAAGAAATCTATGACTTAGAAAGACTATCAAGTCGTATTGCTTTTGGAAACATTAATGCAAGAGATTTAAAATGGATTGCTTCTTCTTTAAAAGTCTTACCAGAATTAAAACAACAACTTTATTCATTCAATGAACCTTTAACAGATCAATTAGCCAATCAAATCATTGATCTATCACATATTACAAAACTCATTGATGATGCTATTATTGATAATCCTCCTCTTACGATTAAAGAAGGAAATATTATCAAAGATCATTTTAATGAAGAATTAGATGAATTACGTTATTTAAGAGATCATGGAAAACAATGGTTAGTTGATTTTGAACAAAAAGAAAGAGAAAAAACAGGTATTAAAAACTTAAAAGTTGGGTATAATCGTGTCTTTGGTTATTATATTGAAGTTACAAAAGGAAGTTTAGATCTTGTTAAAGATGAATTCGAATATACAAGAAAACAAAGTTTATCGAATGCAGAAAGATTTATTACGCCTGAATTAAAAGATATGGAAAGTAAGATTTTATCGGCACAAGATAAAATTCAAAAATTAGAATATGTTTTATTTACTCAAGTTAGAAATGAAATCAAAAAAGAAGTCCATTTGATTCAAGATGTTTCGAAAATTATCGCGCGTGTAGATGTTTATCAATCTCTTGCAATGTTAGCAAGTGAAAATAGTTATGTAAGACCTGTCTTTAATGATCAAAAAATCATGGATATTAAAGAAGGTAGACATGGTGTCATTGAAAAAGTCATGGGGCATGGTAAATATGTACCTAACGATGTTTCAATTGATGAAAATTCACCAGTTGTCTTAATTACAGGGCCAAATATGGGTGGTAAATCGACTTATATGAGACAAGTAGCTTTAATTGTTATTATGGCGCAAATTGGTTCGTTTGTTCCTGCTAAATATGCGAATCTTACAATCTTTGATCAAATCTTTACGCGTATTGGAGCAAGTGATGATTTAATTAGTGGTCAATCAACTTTCATGGTAGAAATGTTAGAAGCGAATAATGCTTTACGTTTTGCTAGTGAAAAATCGTTGATTTTATTTGATGAAATTGGTCGAGGAACAGCAACTTTTGATGGAATGGCTATTGCCCAGGCAATGATTGAATATATTGCCAGTGAAATTCATTGTATGACATTATTTTCAACCCACTACCATGAACTTACATTTTTAGAAGATAAAGGTCTTGGCATCCAAAATGTTCATGCTAGTGCTAGAGTAGATAATGATCATTTAGTATTTGAATATTTAATTAAAAAAGGACGTTCTAATAAATCTTATGGGGTCAATGTGGCTAAACTTGCTAAATTACCAGATGAAGTAATCAATCGTGCTAATTTAGTATTAGAAACACTTGAAGAAAATAACGTAGAAGATTGTTTAATTGAAGAAAAACAAGTTCAAGTTATTGAAAAAGAAAGTGAAGTTGAAAAATATTTAAAGACAATTGATCCAATGGCTTTATCACCATTAGATGCTTTGTCAACTTTAATCGAATTAAAGAAATTAGTAAAGTAGAGGTGGCCTATGAAAATAAAACAACTTGATGATATTTTAGCAAATAAAATAGCAGCTGGTGAAGTCATTGAAAGACCAGCAAATGTTGTCAAAGAATTAGTTGAAAATAGTATTGATGCCTCTTCTTCTAAAATAGATATTATTATAGAAGAAGGAGGAATGAATTTAATTCAAATTATTGATGATGGATCAGGAATGGATAAAGAGGATGCATGTCTTTGTTTTTCAAGACATGCAACAAGTAAAATCTATAATGATCAAGATTTATTTTGTATCCAAACATTAGGCTTTAGAGGCGAAGCTATTCCTTCCATTGCTTCTATTTCTCGTTTTGTTTTAAAAACCAGTGATGGAAGTCAAGGATCAACAGTAATTTATGAATTTGGTAAATTTATTGAACAAAAACAAAGTGATCTTAATAGAGGAACAAATATTTCTGTTTCAAAGCTTTTTCAAAATGTACCAGCAAGATTAAAATATGTAAAATCTGTCAATGCTGAATTTGCACATATACAAAATTATGTAGAAAGACTTTCTTTATCTCATCCAGATATTGCTTTTACTTTAATACATAATGATAAGATGACTTATAAAACAAATGGAAATGGAAATTTATTAGAAGTTATTCATCAGATTTATGGGTTATCTGTGGTTAAAAATATGTTGAATTTAAAAGCTGGAAATGATGAATTTCAAATAGAAGGTTTTATTGGTAAAATTGAAGTGAATAGGGCAAGTAAGAATCATATTGTTACGATGGTCAATCATCGTATTGTTAAAAATCAAGTAGCAATCGATGCTATTAATCAAGCATATCGTAAATATTTAGCAGATAATCGTTATCCTATTGCAGTCATCAATATTGAAATTGATCCTTATTTAGTGGATGTCAATGTTCATCCAAGCAAGTTAGAAGTTAAGTTTTCTAAAGAATACGAATTAAAACAATTAATTTTTGATGCGGTATCTAAAACTTTAGAAAATGTAAATTTAACCTATCAAGTTAAAGAAGAAAGACCAATCTTTAAACCACAACTAGATCAAATGGATCTAGATATTGATTTTAGACAAGAAATTCCTACAAAAGTTCAAGAAAAACCACAAGCTTCATTTATTCAAGAAAAAAAACAACCACTATTTGTACATGAAGAAAAAAATGAATATATAACAGAACCTGTAGAAAAGCTTGTTGAAGAACCTATCCAACTTGAAAAAGTTGAAGTGTCTTTAAAAGAAATGAAAAAGAAAATATTTGTAAAAGCACAAATTCATGGAACTTATATTGTAGGTGAAGATGATAGTGGAATGTATTTGATAGATCAACATGCTGCACAAGAAAGAATCAATTATGAATATTTTCTGGAAAAATATAGTCATCCAGATATGACAATGAGAGATTTATTAGTACCTATTACAGTTGAATATCCTTTAAGTGAATGTATGATGATTGAAGAAAGAAAAGACTTATTAAAAGAAGTTGGCATTGATTTAGAACCTTTTGGTAATGGTTTTATTATTAAACAACTGCCAATGTGGATGAATCAAATTAATGAACATTTATTTATTGAAGATATGATTCAACAAATATTAAAAGATAATAAAATTGATTTACTTTCTTTACAAGAACATGCTATAGCAACATTAAGTTGCAAAGCATCTTTAAAAGGAAATAGTCATCTATCAATTGAGTCAATGCAAACAATTGTTGATAATTTAATGCGTTGTGATAATCCTTATGTTTGTCCACATGGAAGACCAACGATTATTCATTATTCAGCATATGAATTAGAAAAATTGTTTAAGAGGGTCGTATAATGGAAAAAGTAATTGTTGTAATTGGACCAACAAGTGTTGGTAAAACAAAAATGGGAGTAGCTCTTGCTAAAAAGTTCAATGGAGAAGTTATTAGTGGAGACTCTATGCAAATTTATAAACAGATGGATATAGGAACTGCTAAAGTCACAGAAGAAGAAAAAGAAGGTATTATTCATCATTGTGTAGACATTTTAAATCCTGATGAAACATACAGTGTTCATGATTTTCAACAAACAGTAAGAAAAAAGATAACAGAAATTACCCAAAGAGGACATGTTCCAATAATTGTTGGAGGAACAGGCTTATATATAAAAGCAGCATTATATGATTATCAATTTGATGAAATGGAAAATGATCATCATGCAATAAATGAAAAATATAAAGATTATACAAATGAACAATTACATGATCATTTAAAATCAATCGATGAAGAAAGTGCAAAAATATTGCATTTCAATAACCGTCGACGTGTTTTAAGAGCTATTGAAATCTATGAAACAACAGGTAAAAGAAAAAGTGAAATGTTAGAAGAACAAGAGCATATTTGTTTATATGATGCTTATTTTGTGGGATTAACGCTTCCTAGAGATGTTTTATATGAAAGAATTAACAAACGTGTTGATGTGATGATGGAAAATGGTTTAAAAGAAGAAATGGAGCGTCTTTATAGTCAAGGACTTACAAGAAATCATCAAAGTATGAAAGCGATTGGTTATAAAGAATGGTTTGATTATTATGATCATCAAATTGATTTAAATGATGTTTTAGAGTTAATAAAAAAACATTCAAGACAATACGCTAAAAGACAGTATACTTGGTTTAAAAACCAATTTGATGTTCATTGGTATGATGTGAATTTAGAAAACTTTGAACAAACCATTGAACAAGTAACAGATGATATAGAAAAAATGGCGCTCTAAATAATCGAGTGCTTTAGCGAAATTCGCTCTAAATTATTAAGGGGGATATTGATGTGGAATCAGTATTCCCTCTAAAATATT
>NZ_JAJDKA010000003.1:0-114216 GCF_020589945.1 Faecalibacillus sp. MSK20_93
TCAAAAAGAAGTTGATTTTGATGGAACAATGACAGTAATGATTTGTACATTATAAGGCGGAAGCCTTATTTTTTTAACTTGATTTTTTAGGTTGTTTAAAGTATTCTAATTACTATATTATTTAATAAAATGAAATAGGTGATTTTATGAAAGAATGGTTGATTTTAGCGTTTATATTTTTTATAGGAAGTTTAGCTGGATGGCTTTTAGAACTTATTTTTCGTCGCTTTTTTTCCAAAGCAAATCCTTCAAGAAAATGGATCAATCCTGGTTTTTTAGTAGGACCTTATTTACCACTTTATGGTTTTAGTTTATGTGTCGTTTATTTACTGGCACATATTAATGTTTCATTTATTCATGGAGTGTATTTAAGAAAGACGGTACTTTTTTTACTAATGGCTTTATCGGTTACTTTAATTGAATATTTTGCAGGACTTATTTTTATCAAAGGAATGCATGTAAAGCTTTGGGATTATAGTGATGAAAAGTTTAATATTCAAGGAATCATTTGTCCTAAGTTTACTTTCTTTTGGTATTTATTAAGTGCGATTTATTATTTTTTAATTCATCCTAATATCATTCATTCAATTGAATGGCTTGCCGGAAATCTTTGGTTTTCATTCTTTGTGGGTTTATTTTATGGTGTCTTTTTAATTGATGTTGGATATTCTTTAAACATTTTAAACAATATCCAAAAATTTGCGAAAGAAAACGATATTATTGTCCAATATGAAGCGTTTAGAAAACATATCGGTGAGTTAAGAAATGAATTTAAAGAAAAAGAACGTTTTGTTTTCTCTATGAAATTGGATCATATTTCAATCAAAAAATCATTAAAAGCGTATTTTGATAAATACTATAAATAGGAGAATTGTATGGAATTAAAGAAAATAAGTGAAAATGATATTGAACAAGTAAGTCAACTTTATTACAGTGCTTTTCCTGAAGATGAAAGAGCACCATGGAAAGCTCTTATAGAAAAACACAATAAAGGTAAAGGAGAATTTTTATCAATCTATGATCAAAATAAATGGGTTGGGTTAACGTATGTCATTACCTATCAAAATTTATCCTATGTTTTGTATCTTGCTATTGATGAACTTCAAAGAGGTCATGGCTATGGAAGTAGTGTTTTACAAATATTGAAAAAGAGATATCCTCATACCATTATGTTATGTATTGAAGAAGTAGATGAAAAATATGATAACTACAAACAACGTGTTCATCGTAAAAACTTTTATTTAAGAAATGGACTTCAAGAAATGGGCTTTAAATATGTAGAAAAAGATGTTAAATATGAAATGCTTTATGTAGGAAAAAAATTATCAAGTAAAGTTTATGACGAATTGATGGTTGCTTATGCCGGACCTGTTTATCATAAATTTAGAGATTACAAGGCTGATGAATTGATTGACTAAACATCCATTATGGATGTTTTTTGCTTTAAGAGTATAATAAAGATAATGATAGGAGGAAGAAAGAATGTTACATAAAAAATTAAAACCATTTCCTAAAGACTTTCTTTGGGGAGCAAGTACATCTGCTTATCAAGTAGAAGGAGCTAACTTATCACATGGAAAGGGTCCTTCGGTTCAAGATGTCAAAAAAGTACCAGAAGGGACATCTGATTTAACCGTATGCGCTGATTTTTATCATCGTTATAAAGAAGATATTGCTTTAATGGCTGAAATGGGCTTTAAAGTTTATCGTTTTTCTATTTCATGGTCAAGAATTTTACCTCAAGGAACAGGTGAAGTAAATCAAGAAGGAATTGATTTCTACAATAATGTTATTAATGAATGTTTAAAATATAATATTATTCCATTAGTGACAATGTTCCACTTCGATATGCCACAAGCCTTAGAAGAAAGAGGTGGCTGGGAAAAACGTGAATCTATTAATTGGTTTGTTAATTTTGCTAAAGTGATGTATGAAAATTTTGGTGATCGTGTTAAATACTGGCTTACGATCAATGAACAAAACGTTTTAATTTTATCAGGAGATATTATTGGAACAACAACCCTTACAGGACCAGAAAAATATAAATCTATTTACCAACAAAATCATCATATGTTAGTAGCACAAGCAAAAGCAATGGCTTTATGCCATGAAATGGTAGAAGGTGGAAAAATTGGACCAGCACCAAATATTTCTCTTGCTTATCCAGCAAGTTGTAAACCTGAAGATCAATTAGCTGCTCAAAACTTAAATGCGATTCGTAACTGGCTTTACTTAGATATGGCTGTTTATGGAGAATATAATCATCTTGCATGGGCTTTTATGGAAAAAAGAAATGCAACTCCTCATATCGAAGAAGGAGATATGGAAATTCTAAAAAATGGGCATCCAGATTTCATTGGTTTCAACTATTATTCAACAGCAACTGTTGCTTGGTGTGATGAAAACCAAGAAGAAACATTTGGACATGATCAACAAAAAACACGTATGGAAGAAGGTGTTTATCTAGGAGCTGCCAATCCCAATCTACCTCATACTGATTTTGGTTGGGAAATTGATCCATTTGGTTTTAGAGCAACTATTCGTGAAATGTATTCAAGATATCGTTTACCAATGATTGTTACAGAAAATGGGTTAGGTGCTTATGATAAATTAACTGAAGATGGAAAAGTTCATGATCAATACAGAATTGAATATTTAAGAAAACATATTGAACAAATTCAATTAGCGATTACTGATGGTGCAGAAATGATGGGATATTGCCCATGGTCAGCAATTGATTTAATTTCTACTCATGAAGGTATGGTTAAACGTTATGGATTTATTTATGTAGATCGAGATGAATTTGATCTAAAAACATTAGATCGTTATAGAAAAGATTCATTCTATTGGTATAAAAAAGTTATTGCTTCTAATGGAGAAGACCTTAGTGATTAAATCTTTAAAGAAAAATCTTTAAAGATTTTTCTTTTGTTAATGACAAGTTCATTTTTTTAGGCTTTAATAGAGATGAGGTGTTAAAATGAAACCAAGTCAAAAAATTAAACAAAATGTTGTGAATCAAATAGCAAAAACTACTTTATATGAAAATGTCTCAGAATTAATGAAAATGCAACAAATTTATGAAGCAGGAATTAAAGAAATTCGTACAAAATTAGAAATATTAGATGCAGAATTTAAAGTAAAACATGATCATAATCCGATTCATCATATCGAATCTCGTTTAAAATCGCCAGAAAGTATTTTAAAAAAAGCTATTAATAAAGATATTCCTGTAACAGAACGTTCGTTAGAAGAAAATATTCATGATATTGCGGGAGTTCGTGTTATTTGTAATTATGTAGATGATGTTTATAAGGTAGCACAATTACTTACAGATCAAGATGATATCCGTTTAGTTGAAGTAAAAGATTATATTGCAAATCCAAAAGAAAGTGGTTATATGTCTTTACATCTTGTTTTAGAAGTACCAATTTTCTTATCAGAAGGATCTAAACCAATTCATGTTGAAGTACAGCTTCGTACAATTGCGATGGATTTCTGGGCTTCTTTGGAACATAAACTTAAATATAAAACAGATAATAATGTTCCTGAAGATATTAAAGAAGAATTACAAGAATGTGCAAAAACAATTTCTGAACTTGATTTAAAGATGCAAAATATCCATAATCGTTTAAATAAAAAACGTGTGTAAAAAAAGATATCGCAATTGCGATATCTTTTAACTATGTTCTTTTTTTAATTTATTCATCAAAATAACCAGTGTTGGAATCAAAATAATGATAGCAGCAAACCAAGCAATAGGATTGGCAAAACAAATGGCATTATAACCAAACTTACCAACGAGGGCAAAGGCAACAAAAGCTCTTGCCACTAATTCAGCACCCCCAGCAAGCATCGTAAGTGCGGATTTTCCTAAACCTTGAATGGTGTTTCTTGAAACAAATAGAATACCTAAAACAAAATAGAAAATACTATTGCAAATCAAGAATTGTTGAGCATCATTAATAACGCTTGTTTCATTACCGGCAACAAATAATAATGAAAGGTATTTTCCAAAGAAAATCATAAAGATACAAGCAACGATACCATAACCAATAACAAGGAGCATAGATTCTTTAATTCCTTTAAAAATACGCTCTATCTTTCCAGCACCTAAATTTTGTCCAGAGAAGGTAGCCATTGTAGAACCCATCATATCCATTGGTTGTGTAAAGAACATCGATAATTTTTGGGCAGCAGCAATAGCAGCAACTTTTGCTGAACCTAAAGTATTAACGGCACTTTGTAAGATAACAGCACCTACGGCCGTAATTGAATATTGTAAAGCCATTGGGACGGCAATATTAATAAGTTTTTTGATAATTGGAAAACTTATAGAACGTGCATGATGATCAAATCTTAAATTAGGATATTTTTTAGCCATATAAATAAAACATAAAACAGCTGAAATTCCTTGGGCAATCACTGTGGCAAGGGCAGCACCTCGAACACCCATATGAAAATTAATAATCATTGATAAATCTAAAACAACATTAAGTACCGATGATATAATTAAGAAAATAAGAGGTGTTTTACTATCTCCTAAAGCACGTGAAACACTTGCTAAAAAGTTATAAGCAATGGTACATGTTAAACCATAAAAAATAATTGAAATATAATCATAAGATTGTTTAAAAATATTAGCAGGTGTTTGCATCCATTGAAGTAATGTTTCCGTCGTAAAATGTGTTAAGACAGTAAGTACAATTGAAAAGAAGATACATAAGTAAAATGCATTCATAATGGTTTGAAGCATTCTTTTTTCTTCTCTAGCACCAAAAGCTTGCGCAATAGGAATCCCAAAACCAGCAGCAAGTCCTAAAACAAATCCAATAATTAAAAAGTTTAATGAACCAGTTGAACCAACAGCAGCAAGAGCATCTACGCCGACAAATCTTCCTACAATCATTGTGTCAACGACGTTATAAAGTTGTTGGAAAATAGCTCCCCCAATTAAAGGAATACAAAATGAAATAATCAGTTTTAATGTATTTCCATGTGTTAAATCTTTTTCCATCTAATCCCTCCCTAAATCCTGTTTTCTTATTATAGCATAGAAAAGGAGTGAAAGATTTTTAAATTATGAAAAAAGTGTTCTCTATTTTATAGAAAACATTTTTTTACTTGAATAAGGAAAAAGGAAAGAAGAGAAAAAATATAAATCGGAATCATTTGAAAAAGGGATACTTTTTCAATTAAAAAGACTTTTTGTAAAAGAGGAATATATAAAACAAGATGTAGTAGAAAAGTACCAATCAAAAAAGCAAGAATGCTTTGTTTATTTGAAAATAATCCTATTTGATAAATGGGTTTTTAATTTCGACTACTTAAACCATGAAGTAAACGTGATAAACAAATTGTCGCAAAGGCAAAAGTAGAAGCAGCAAGTGTATTTGTTTTTAAACCACAATAATAACTTGCCATCGTACATAAACCAATAACGATTCCTTCAAAAGAAATCCTAAAAAGTGATTTTTTATTTAAAAGAGATTCATCTTTTTTTAGGTGGATATTTTAAAACATTTTGATCATTTCTTTCCATCCCAATCGCAATGGCAGGTAAAGAATCTGTAATTAAATTCATAAATAAAAGGTGTGCTGGATAAAATGGAGTTGCAAAATAAATAAAGAAGCAAGTAATACACATAGAATTCCCGCAAAATTTCCTGACAATAAATAATAAATTGAATTTTTAAGATGTTCATAGACATTTCGACCGATAATAGCATGTACAATCGTTGAAAAGTTATCATCTGTTAAAATCATATTGGCGGCATCTTTTGTCACTTCATTTCCAGTAATTCCCATGGCCACACCAATATCACTTTGTTTAAGGGCAGGAGCATCATTGACACCATCACCTGTCATAGCCACCACTTTACCTTTTTTTTGCCAAGTTTCAACGATACGAATTTTATGTTCAGGAGCTACTCGTGCATAAACAAAAATGCGGAGTATGATGTTATAGCAAGGGGAATAGATGTTTTGAGGGAAAAGAAGGCAACAGTTGTCACTAAAGATGCTGAACAGGAAATGTTAAGAAAACGAATCAATGAAATGCGACATTTTCTTCAAACGCAAACAAGCAGAATCACAGAATATGATGAGCAACTGGTCAGAAGGCTTATTGAAAAAATCACAGTTTATGATGATAAACTGATTTTCAAATTTAAATCCGGCATGACTGTTGAACTCAAAAGATAATTGAATAGGAACTCTTACATCAACACCTTGCAGCAATGCAGGGTGTTTTTGTCGTTCATAGAAAATTTACAAAACGGAACAGTGCCAGAATTGAATTTATCAACCAAATTGTTTACAATGTAGTAAGTGAAGTGCGTTTTAGATATGGAGGATAACGTTGAAGACATCCGATATGATTAAAGAATTATGTAATAAAAAGAATATAAGCGTTTCGGAACTTGCCAGACGGATAGGTCAGACTCCACAGAACTTTGGTAAGAAATTGAAACGAGATACTGTGACTCTTGAGGAGTTAAAGCCGATAGCTGATGTGATGGAGGTTACCTTTGAGCAATCATTTATCTTCCCGGATGGAGAACAGATAAAAACAAGTAACGAATAGGCGGTGAGTAGCATGGATACTGTGGATTTGATTATTAAATCATCAACAGAATTTTATAATGATTTGAAGGTTGATGAGAATGGTCGATATCGTTCTTGGGAACACTGCTATTCACATTTCATAAAAGCACGAGGGAGCCAAGAGATTGATTATGATTATTTGAGTTTACAACTAGCTTTCTATTTAGCAAGTTGGGGAATGTATCGTGGCTCATCATTTTTGCTACAAAAGGATTATAAAGTACATATTCCGGTAGTAAAAGAACTGCTAAATGAAAAATATGATGTTTTAGCTGGAATTGACTGTATCGGTTTCAAAGACGATAGCAACCAAAAGTTACTGCAGGATATAAATTCGTTTTTAGAGCAGTATTACGATAAAATTAGGCACAAAGTAAAAGAACAAGAACTGAAAAATCAGTTATCTTTTACACTCATCACGAAAATACTTATGGGAACACTTGGCTGTGTTCCAGCATATGATAGATATTTTATTGCAGGAATAAAGAATCAGAAGGTTGCCACTGGAAATTACAACATTAGGTCTGTAATGCAGCTTGTCAACTTTTATGAGAAAAACGCTGACCGACTCGAACCTGTCAGAGAAAAGATGGAAGTTGAAGGTATGCCATACCCACAAATGAAAATGATAGATATGGGATTTTGGCAGATCGGCTTTGATTTGGATAAGAACAAAGGAATAAAGAATGCACACTAGGAGAAATGCATGGATAGATTTTCAGAGAAGAGCCTTCTTTCACTTGGAGATTATTATGTGTATGGACTCATAGATCCACGCAGTAAGCAAATTTTCTATATTGGAAAAGGCACTAAAAACAGAGTATTTGAACATGAAAAAGAGAGCCTGGGCAGTCCTGATAGCGAGAAGTTGAAACTGAAGACTATTGCGGATATTAAGAATGCCGGATTTGAGGTTGAGAAAATAATCATCAATTCAAACTTAACCGAAGAAGAGGCATTTGCTGCAGAGGCTTCACTGATTAATGCTTTCAACTATGTTGGTGATGCGGGACTTACAAACATTGTTGCCGGACACCATTCTGCAGAGGCTTTATCGGTTGATGAGTATGAAAGAATAAACGGTGCCGTCCCACTTGAAGAAAAAGATATCAGGAATAAAATCCTTGTCATCAAAATAAATAGACTCTACCAAAGAGGTATGGACGAGAAGGTATTATATGATGCTGTTCGTGGTGTTTGGAGAGTATCAAAGGAAAAGGTTAGAACAGTTGAGTATGTTTTTGGTGTTTACAATTCTTTGATTGTTGCCGTGTATAAGCCGTCAGAGTGGTTTGTATGTAAAGAGGCGAAGGACAGACTTCCAAGACAGGATATTGTTCTTACACCAAAAACTGAAAATAGATTATTTTTTGTGGATGAAAGATATGAGCAAGGATTTCCGTTAGATGAGAATGAATCGTTCTACATTGGAAAGTCGATAGCCGGATTGCAGTTGAATCAGTCTGCACAGAATCCGATTACATATCTGTATCCACTGGAGAAAGATAAAATTTATATTTAATGAAATTGACAAATTGGAATTTAATGATGGAGAGAAAATAATGGAATTTTTGGATAGTGAAATGATGAAACGCTTTATGCGTAGTGCGCCGGTTAATATATTTTTTAAGGATACGGAATGTAGATATTGTTTTGCTTCAGAAATCTGTAACCTGGTTTCTGTTGGGAAAAATGGAAGTATCGTAGGAAAAACAGATCTGGAAATTCAGAAGTTTCCAGAAATGGGAAAAATGTTTTATGAGGATGATAAAAAAATACTGGCTACTGGGAAAGGCAGCCAGTATATCAGTGAATTTCCGATGGAAAATGGAGAATCACTATATTTTGAGATAAAAAAGAGTGCAGTACGGGATGAAAACGGTAATATCATTGGAATCGTAGGAATTGTTGATAATGTTTCCGAACGTGTTCGTTTGGAGAAGAAGGTGGAAGAGCTTTCCATCATAGATGGCCTTACAGGTGTGTATAATCGTAACTATCTGAACTACAGAATAGAGGAAAAGAAAAAGAATCTGACTTTTCCGTTTACAGTGATTATGTCCGACTGTAATTATCTGAAGAAGGTAAATGACCAGTTCGGTCATGAATATGGTGATATTCTGCTTAAGATCATAGCAGGTACCTTGAAAGAAGAAATGCCGGAAGATTCTCCGGTTATTCGAATGGGTGGAGATGAATTCATGATTCTGGGTAATGGGATTGCAGAAGAAAAAGCCTCCGAGCTGATGGCAAATATCCGGGAAAGTCTGAAACGGAAAAGCAAAGAAAAGATTCCGTTAAGTCTGGCAATGGGCAGCTATACCGTACAGAGCAAAGATTTTTCTTTTGATGAAGTATGCCATGAAGCCGATTTGCGGATGTATGCAGATAAAAAAAGGTTAAAAGCTGATGAAAGTACAGAAATCACAGAATAACTGATTGGTTATGAAAAATCGGAATTTGACTGAGGTGGAAAAAGATAAAATGAGGTGTAGAGCGTGTGAGAAAAAGTCTGTAAAAACGAACCTCTTATGGTAGTATTAGTTAACTACCATAGGAGGTTTTGTTATGGCACGTAAGAAGAAAGAAGTTTATCACGTAAAACCACTGACAGAAGGAAAGAAGAATATCATATCGGCTCTGATTGACGAATGTATCAGTTGATCAATAAACGGTTTTATCTTGAGAAGGTATACGATAAAAAATACAAAAAGGATTATGATCGTATAACCAGAGAAAGAAAAACAAAATCACTTCCAGTATTTGAAGAATTCTATGAAATAGTGAAAACAGTTGCGCCACATACACCAAAGAAATCACATTTGGATAAGGCAATGACATATGCTATCAATAATGAAAAATATTTAAGATATTATATAGAAGATGGGCGAGTTGAAATAAGCAATAATTCAGCAGAAAGATGTTGTAAGAGCTTTGTCATTGGCAGAAAAAATTTTCTGTTTTCAAACAGCACCAATGGAGCCAAAGCAAGTGGAGCAGCATATAGCATAATTGAAAGTGCAAAAATGAATGGTCTAAAACCATATGAGTATATAGAATACATACTAAAAAGAATGACAGAAAATAAGCTGACAGTAGATTTACTTGAAGAAATCATGCCATGGTCAGAAGAATTACCAAAAAATCAACACAAAAACAAAAAGGCATAGAAATATGTTCTTTTTGTACAACAATAAAACAAACAGGACATTTTCTTTATTATGAAGGCTTCCTGTTTGTTTTTATTCTATGCTTATAAATTGACGCTTACGTAGAAAGGGATAGAATGATCGTTACGATAGAACTTAATGCTTCAGGAATAGCTGCTACAGCCAAAGCAACAGTCATCATAAGAGCATTTAAAATATTTTCTCGAGCAACAAATAATTGAAGTATTAAAACAAGAAAACAAATGATTAAGATAAGTAAAGAAAGTTGGCCACTTAAAGTATCCAAATTCTTTTGTAAAGGTGGTTTACGATTTTTTGTATTATCTAATAAAGAGGCGATTTTACCAATTTCAGTTTGCATACCGATGGCACAAACAATATATTTTCCAGTTCTATGGTTTACAAGACTACCAGAAAAAACAATGTTTTTTTTGTTTAGCAAGAATCGTTTTTTCTTTTATTATTTCTACGGATTTATCGATACTTTCTACTTCACCTGTTAAATGACTTTCATTTACTTGAAGATGATTTGCTTCAAGAAGGTGACCGTCACCACTAATAATATCACCGGCTTCAATGCAAACAAGATTGCCGATGGTTAAATCGTTTGCATTTATTTCTTGTAATTGATTTTGACGAATTACTTTAACATGAGGAAGAGATAATTTTTTTAAACTTTCTAGAGATTTTTCTGATTTTAAAGTTTGTATTGTCCCTAGTAAAGCATTTAAAACAATAACAGCAATAATAACAAAGGTACTTTCAATTTGATGACTTAATCCAGAAACACATGCGGCAAAGATTAAAATAATGACAAGTAAATCTTGAAATTGTTTTGAAAAGATGACAAGCGGGGAATCTTTCTTTTTTTCAATAAGTTCATTTTTACCATACTTTGCACTATGTTTTTTTACTTGAAAATCATATAATCCTTCTAAAGAACTTTCACATTCTTTTAAGATATCTTGACTACTTTTTTGATAAAACATCACGGTTCCTCCTTTGAATAAAAAAAGACAAAACTCATTAAAGATGAAATCCTTAACGAGTCTTGTCTTTAAGATGTACCAGAATAGAAAAACTATTCGCGTTTGTTGATATCATCACACAGATTATGAGACTCTTCCCTTATTGATTTCATTTTAACAACGATTCTATAAAAATAATGTCGATTTATAAAATCTTAATAATTTTATTTTTGTTAAGCTATGATATAATGACAAAGAAAAAGGAGAAGAATATGACATTAGCACAATTAAGATACGTTATTACAGTTTCTCAAATAGGAACACTTTCAGAGGCTGCTAAACGTTTATATATATCACAACCAAGTTTAACAAATGCAATCAAAGAATTAGAAAAAGAATTAGGTATTACGATTTTTATTCGTACCAATAAAGGAGTTATTTTATCAAGACAGGGAGAAGAATTTTTAGGTTATGCAAGACAAGTGATTGAACAAACAAACTTGATTGAAGAAAAGTATTTACAGGATCATAATATTAAACATGAATTTTGTATCTCAACGCAACATTATTCTTTTGCCGTAGAAGCTTTTGTTTCTTTGATTAAAGAATATGGTGGGAAGGAATATGATTTCAGGATTCGAGAAACACAAACTTATGAAATTATTGAAGATGTTGCCAAACTTAAAAGTGAAATTGGGGTTCTTTATCTTAATTCATTTAATGAAGTTGTTTTAAAGAAAACGTTGAAAGAAAATGACTTAACATTTCATCGTCTATTTATCGCAAAACCTCATGTTTTTCTTGGAAAAGATAATCCCCTCGCAAATAAAAATAAAGTATCTTTAGAGGATTTAAAAGAATATCCACGTTTATCTTATGAACAAGGAGAACATAATTCTTTTTACTTTTCTGAAGAAATACTGAGTACTTTAGAAAGCCAAAAAGAAATTAAAGTATGTGATCGTGCAACACTCTTTAATTTATTAATAGGTCTTAATGGCTATACAATTTGTAGTGGAGTCATTAATGAACAGCTTAATGGAAAAGATATCATTGCGGTTCCTTTAGATGTGAATGATTTTATGGAAATAGGATATATTACACATAATAAAGCTATTCTAAGTCGTTTTGGACAACTTTATATTGATATCTTAAAAGAGTATACAAAAAAGGATTCGTAAGGAATCCTTTTAGTTTGCACGTGTTTTGCTAAAGTAAAGAAGATCTGTTGCTTGCATGTTGTTTTCATAGATTTCTTGAGGATAATAATCAATGAAAAAGTTTTCAATTTTATGACTATAATGATAACCAAGCTTTGTATAAATAAGCATGTTTGTCATTGAACTATTGGCGGTACCAATTAAAAAAGTTGTTTTGTTTTGATAAAGATTTTCAATATATTGAAGTAAGGATTTTCCATATCCACGTCCTCGATTATTTTCTAAAGTAAGTAAGTTTTTAATTTCAAGGGTAGTATCATTGATTTCTTTAACAGCAATAAAAGCAAGAGGTGTTTGTTTTTCAAAGTAAGCAAATAATCTTCCATCTCTTAAATAATTTTCAACAAGATTAATATTAGGATCACTTTCGCATAATAAAGATGCATAATCTAATTTATTTTCAATAATTTCTTCAATCATGTTTTATTCCTCCAATAGAAGTATTTTAACATATTTTAGAATATGTTAAAATAAGTTGAGGTGAATTTCATGAATCATAAATTAAATAAGAAAAAAGTAGCATTTGTTATTATAATAACTGTACTTATTATTTCTTTAGGTGTTTTTCTTTTTAATAATGTAAATCAATCTACAAAAAAAGAAACACCTAAAAATGTACAAGAAAAAACAGTACAAAAAGAAGAGAAAAAGAAAGAAGAAGCTGAAGTGAATTTTACTATTTCTTTTGCTGGAGATTGTACACTTGGAAACTATGCCGGACAAGCTTATGATGGATCGTTTAATCAAGAATATAAAAGACAAGGAAGTGATCCTACATATTTTTTAAAGAAAGTAAAAGAAGTCTTTGAAAAAGATGATTTGACAGTTGTTAATCTAGAAGGACCTCTTACAACAGCAAGTAATCATCTTGAAAAAGAATTTCCTTTTAGTGGAGCTCCTGAATATACAAAAATATTGACTTCTTCATCAGTAGAAGCAGTTACCCTCGCAAATAATCATAGTGAAGATTATTATGAAGCAGGTCTTCAAGATACAAAAAAATATTTAGATGAAGCTTCTATTGGTCATTTTGGTTATGATGATTCTTATATAAAAGAAATCAAAGGCATCAAGTGTGGATTTCTTGGTTATCGTTCACTTTCAGTATCTATGAATAATGAAAGTGGTCATCAAAAAATTCAAAATGCGATCAATCATTTAAAAAATGAGGAACAATGTCAACTTGTTTTTGTTTATTATCATTGGGGTATTGAAAGACAATATCAAGCCAATGAGGATCAAAGATCACTGGCTAAGTTTACCATTGATGCTGGAGCAGATGCTGTCATTGGTTCACATCCTCATGTTGTTCAAGGAACAGAAACCTACAATGGAAAACCTATTGTTTATTCATTAGGTAATTTCTGTTTTGGTGGTAATCGTAATCCAAGTGATACAGACACAATGATTTATCAACTCTCTTATTCTTTTAAAGGAACGACACAAACAGGATATCAAGTACAAATTATTCCATGTTCTTTAACTTCATCAAGAGGAAGAAACGATTATCAACCTTATATTTTAAAAGATGAACAAGCAAGTAGAGTCATGGAAAAGATTAAAAAATATAGTTATTAAGAGGGTAAAAATGAATACTTTTCTAGAATTAATTCATAGTAGACATAGTTTTCGTGGAGAATATCAAGCAATTCCAGTAAAAAGAGAGGATCTTATCAAAATAATGCAAGCAGGAATCGACGCTCCTTCTGGATGTAATAAACAAACAACAAGTTTTATTGCGATTGATGATCCACATATTTTAAAACAATTACTCAATGTTATAGATCCGCCAATAGGACAAAGTGCTCCTGCTGCCATTTGTGTTCTCACTCAACGTATCTATGCATATCGTGATAAATGTTTTGCCATACAGGATTATTCAGCAGCGATTGAAAATATGTTACTAGCAATCATTGCTTTAGGATATCAAAGCTGTTGGTATGAAGGGCATATTACTGATGAAGATCAAATCGGTAAAAAAATGGCACATATATTAAATGTGCCAGATGATTATGAATTGGTATGCTTTTTGCCAATTGGCATTCCAAAAGAGAAAAATATTATAAAAACAAAAAAGAAATCATTTGATGAGCATGCTTGGTTTAATGGTTTTAAGAACTCTAAATAAAAAGAAATGGGAAATTTTTTCTCATTTCTTTCTTTTTTCTACCTTTATATTACCACAAAATGGGCTTTTTTTCAAGACTAGTCATTTCTGTAAAAGTCTTGTATTAAATATATGGAGGTAATTTTATGGAACAAAATATGACAGCATTAGTAAGTTTGTTTGCAAGAGCATATCATCAAAAAAATAAGGATATTAAAATTTTTGATGATCTTCTTTCAACAAAATTAATTACAGAAAAAGAGTATGAAATGTTTGGGTTAAATATGTCACAGGGAATTTCATTTTTTAATCCCACTTTTAAAGGAAGTGAAGAAGAAGCTTTAAAATGGATTGTTGATCATCAACTATCACCTTCTGTCTTAGTAAGAAGTGCTTTTTGTAAAGAAGCAATTGAAGATAAAAGACAAAGATGTAAAGATGTTGATATTGAAAATATTCAATTCTTATCAATTGATTTAAGTCAAGAAAATTGGATTAATACTTTATTACAAGGTGATTATCAAGAAGACCAGCTTTCAATCAGTAGTATGTTAGGACTAAGCTATTATCTTACAAAAGATGAATTTAAAAAGATGTTAAAACAATTATCTAAATATCTCTTAAAAGGAAGTCGTCTTGTTTTTGATTACCCAAGTATTCAAGAAAGTAAAGAAACAAAAATCAATGAAATGTTGGCAAAAGAAGCTGATGAATCAATGAAAGCAAAATACAGTTTTGCTGAACTTAAAGAGATATTAAATCAATGTCATCTCACAATTATTCAACATGAAAATCATCAAACAGTAACAGAAAAATACATATCTAATTATAATGCCTATTATAAAGATGATCCTATAAAGGCACCTGAAGGTGTTTGTTATTGTGTGGTAGAGAAATAAAACACTATTGTTTTGAAACAGTAAAATAGAAAAATATAAGAGGTATGAAGGTTTCTTAGTTTTTCTTTTTTTGTGCTAAAATAGAATTATAATTTAACTGATATAAAAGTATTGAAAGGAATGAAGAAAATGAAAGAAATATTAAATGTAAAAATAATCTACCATTTTTATCATCATGTGGTAAAAGCTGAATTGAAAAGAAGAGGCTTTCCGAAAGATGTTGCAAGAAAAATAGGTGAAGAGCATCATAAAATTATTCAACGTGCAAAAGATATTGGAAATTCAAGATTATTAAGTTCATATATTATGGGAAGTTATTTTATTGCAATGAATCGAAGCACAGGGAAACCGCCAAAAGAAAATTATGAAATATTTCGTGATGGACTTTATGCCTCTAAATTATTTCATAAAGTTATGGGAGATGCTGAGAGTTATTTAGATTCTAAGAAAATGGCAGGGAGACTACAATGGTCAAAAGAAAGTCATGAACACATTTATGAAAATGATTGGGTCGTTGATATTTTACCAGGTAATGATGAATATGATTTAGGATATGATTATCATGAATGTGGAATATGTAAACTTTGTCAAGATGAAAGATGCCCCCATCTTGCCGCTTATTTATGTCAAATGGATTATGTATTAGCGGATATTATGCATATGAAATTAGTAAGAACAAAGACAATTGCTGAAGGTGCAGGCTATTG
Source organism: Faecalibacillus sp. MSK20_93 (assembly GCF_020589945.1). Classification (NCBI taxonomy): domain Bacteria; kingdom Bacillati; phylum Bacillota; class Erysipelotrichia; order Erysipelotrichales; family Coprobacillaceae; genus Faecalibacillus; species Faecalibacillus sp. MSK20_93. The sequence continues at coordinate 15,678 of NZ_JAJDKA010000003.1, forward strand.
TGATTTTAGATATAGTAAATATAAATAAAATTGAGGGGGTGGGAGGATTGATCATGAAAATACAAAGGATTCATCAAGATTTTTCGATATGTCAAGTTGAGGACTATTCACTTGTCAATTTAGAATCTAAATATTGTTTTATTGAAAAAACAGATGAAGAAAAATCTTTGGTATGCCTTACAAATGAAGTACCATCAAATGTTATTCGTCGAGACGATGGCTGGAGGGCATTTTGCATACAAGGTATTTTGGAATTTTCTTTAATTGGAACATTATCAAAGATAGTATCAATTCTTGCAGATCATCATATTTCAATTTATGCTGTTTCTACATATAATACAGATTATATTTTTCTAAAAAAAGAAAACTATCAAAAAGGATTAGAAGTTTTAGAAGCTGCAGGTTATCAGGTAATAGACTAAATAGTTTTGGAGGTAAATTTATGAGTGAATGGAATGCAACGCTGTATGATAATAAACATGATTTTGTTGCTGAATATGGGAAAGGTCTTTTAGGATATATTCCTCAAAATAAAAATCAATGTATTTTAGATTTAGGATGTGGAATAGGAACACTTATTGTTCAACTTAATAATTTAGCAAAAACAGTCATTGGTGTGGACCAATCTTAAAGTATGATTAAAAAGGCTCAAGAACAGTATTCCAATATAGAGTTTAGGGTATGTGATGCACTAGAGTTACCATTTGAAAATCAATTTGATGTTGTTTTTCAAATGCGGTATTTCATTGGATAAAAAATCATGAAACTTTATTAGATTATATCTATAAAGTACTAAAACCTAAAGGATTATTGATTTGTGAATTTGGTACGAGTGGTAATATTGCGACGATTGAAAATGCTTTTATAAAAGTTTGTCAAAATTTAATTTTCCAACAACTAAACATTTTGCGGATTTATTAACAAAGAAAGGTTTTATCATTGATAAAATTTATAATTATGATTGACCAACACCCTTAAAAGATCATGAAAGAGGATTAGAAAATTGGATGAGACAATTCTTTGCTTTTGAATTGGAAAAAATGTCAAAAGATATCCAAAGCAAAATTATTAAAGAAGTAGAAACTTTGACAAAGGATAAACTTTGGAAAGAAAATGAATGGATTGCAGATTATCGTCGATTAAGAGTAGTTGCACATATATAAAGGGGGGGGAAAAATAATATGATTGGAGATATCGTTAAAGTCATCGTTGATCGACCACTTGGAAGCCAACATCCTCAATATAAAGAAACATATTATCCTATAAATTATGGTTTTGTTGAAGGAATCATGGCGGAAGATGAAGAAGAACAAGATGCTTATATTTTAGGCGTTGACGTTCCTGTAAAAGAGTTTGTTGGGGAAATAATTGCTATTATTCATAGAGATGATGATATAGAAGAAAAATGGGTTGTTGTCCCTCTAAATAAGTCATATACAAAAGAAGAAATAAAAAAGCAAGTTGAATTTCAAGAAAAATATTTCAAATCAGGAATTATTATGTAAAAAGGAGTGTAATAGATGATTTTGTGTTATTCAGGAACAGGAAATAGTCGCTATATAGCCCAAAGAATTGCAGATGAATTGCAAGATAATATAATAGATTTAAATAAAAAAATAAAAACGAATAATTATTCGTCAATAGAAACAGGAGACGATGTTATCCTTGTTGTTCCAACTTATGCTTGGCGTATTCCAAAAATTGTTTCCAATTGGCTTTATAAAACTAAATTCATTGGTGCAAAACGTATTTGGTTTGTTATGAATTGTGGTAGTGAGATAGGGAATGCTACAAAGTATAACTTAATGCTTGCAAATGATAAACATTTAGACTATATGGGAACAAAACAAATCCTTATGCCGGAAAACTATATTGCGATGTTTAATGCTCCACAATTAAAAGAGGCAAAAGGAATCGTAGAAAAAGCAGAAATAAATATAAAGGAAACTATTAAATATATTAGAGAAGGAAAAGCTTTTTTGAAACCATGTCATAATCTTTATGATCGTTTGATGAGCGGACTTGTTAATCCTCTTTTTTATCATTTCTTTGTTAAAGCTGCTGCTTTTAAAGTCAAGGATACATGTACTGGTTGCAATCAATGTGTTAAGAAATGTCCAATGAATAATATTCAACTTATTGATGGAAAACCTGCTTGGGGAAAGAATTGTACACACTGTATGGCTTGTATTTGTTATTGTCCGCAAGAGGCAATTGAATATGGAAAGAAAAGTGTTGGCAAAACGCGTTATCGTTTTGAACAATTGAAGATTAAATAATTTAAATGAGCTAAAGAGTATTCTTTAAGCTTTTTTAATTTACAAATGTTATAAAATTATATGTCAAGCTATCTATGTTAAAACATGTGTAGATATAAATAAGTTGTTATGAAAAAAATAAAAATTGTGAAAAATAAAGGGAATAAATAATTATATTGTTATTTATTTTTATAACGATTCTTTTCTTTAATGGTGAAAGCTTTTAGATGAAAGATGGTCTTATATTCCTTCCTAGGCAATCAAAATAGCCTTCATAATATGTTTTATTTAGCGGGTTTTATTGATTATATTTGCTTATAAATTACAAAAGAAATTGAAAGTCTTGTTAATGGGGTGGAAAAAGAAAAGTATAGCACTTATTTCTGTTGTATTGACAACGGGAATTGTTTTAGAAATAGGTAAAAGTTATATAATGTACAGTCTTGATTTTGATGAAAAGGTAGAAAAATATGATCAACATATTGTACTCTATGTAGATAATATTTTTGTAAGGCCACATTTTTGCTATCCACATTATCAATATGAAGAAAATATCTTGCTTAAAAAGAAATTTAAATAAAAAAGAATTAAAAGATGCTATTCAAAAATATGGAGATCCAGATGATTCTTATCAAGAATGAAATAAAAAGGAATAAAATATGAAGACATATCTTTAACGATTACTCAAGAAATTGTTTCAAAGATGATGGAAAAGACCGTGGACGAAATGGGAAAAGCGTTATTTCCAAACTTGCCTGAAGAAAGACCATAGATGGTTTTGGCAATGAAGAAGTTAAGTGTTTATCTCAAAAGTGTGCTGTTTTATATGAGGGTTTGGAAGAAACTCTTAAAATATTATTTTATAGAGGCTACGTTTGTAGTCTTTATTTATATGTTAAAATAGAGCTAGATAAGGAGTGATTATATGAAAAGATATATGGCTTTGCTTAGAGGAATTAATATCAGTGGTAAAAATAAAGTAGTGATGGCAGAGTTAAAAAAAGAGTTTGAAAGTTTAAAGTTTGAAGATGTTAAAACTTATTTAAATAGTGGAAATGTTATTTTTTCAAGTCGAGAAAATATTGAAAAGATTACAAAACAAATTGAGGAGATGTTAAAGAAAAACTATGATTTTAAAATACCTGTTTTTGTTTTAGAACAAGGTAAGCTAAAAGTTATTTTAGAACATGCACCAATTTGGTGGGGCAGTGATGATAAAATAATCTATGATAATTTAATATTTATGATTCCTCCAGTCACTTTTAAAGAAGTTTTTGAAGAAATTGGTGAAGCTAAAGAAGGATTGGAAAAAATTCAAAATTATAAAGATGTTATTTTTTGGTCATTTAGTCGAAAAGATTATCAAAAAACAAACTGGTGGCCTAAAACAACAAATACAAATGTTAGTAAAAAGTTAACAATTAGAACGGCTAACACGGTTAGAAAAATTGTTAGAATGTAAACAAATATAATTGATACGTTATTTATAAAAATAGTATCTTTTTGTTTAAAAATGGCTATAACTAATTCAATTAGTTATAATACTAATATAGTTAGTTAAGGAGGATACTATGACTGAAACAAGGATTATAGAAGTAACTATAGAAATTATCAATCAAGAGGGGTTTGCCAATTTATCTTAGTGGCTAAAAAATTAAAAATAAAATCTCCATCTTTATATAATCGTATTTCTAATTTGGAAGATTTAAAAAATAAAATTAGTCTCTATGGTTGGAAACAATTAGAAGAAAAAATGCTTCTTTCTATTGTTGGGGAAAGTGGCTATGAGGCCATAAAATGTATGGCATATGCTTTTTATGATTATGCAACAGAAAATAAAGGAATTTTCGAAGCCATGCTTTGTTACAATAAATATATGATAGAAGAGGGAAATCAAGTAACACATAATACTTTTGATATACTTTTTAAAATACTTAGGAAGCAAAATTTAAGTGATGAAACGATAAACCATTTTATTAGAACACTTAGAGTTTTTTTAGAAGGCTATGTTCTACTTGTGAATCACCAAGCTTTTGGACATCCTCTTTCTATTCAAAAAAGTTTTGATTTTTCATTAAACATTTTAATCAATGGTGTGAAAAATATGGAGGGGAAATAGGTGGAAGAATACATAAATATCACTTTAGATAATATTGATCAAGAACATATTTGTTGTGCTATAAGTGATAAAAAACATTTTGAAGGTGTTTTTAATAAAAAGGAATGGTTAAAAAAGAGAATAACAGAAGGTCATGTTTTTAGAAAACTTAATGTTCAAGGAAAAGTATTTGTTGAATATGCACCTCTAGAAAAAGCATGGGTTCCTATCGAAGGTAATGGTTTTCTATATATTTATTGTTTATGGGTTTCGGGAAAATTTAAAGGTCATGGTTATGGTAAGCAATTATTGGAATATGTTATTAATGATGCTAAAAAGAAAGGAAAGCAAGGTGTTTGTGTAATATCTTCTAAAAAGAAGAAATCTTATCTGGCAGATAAAAAATTCTTTTTAAAATATGGATTTGAAGTTGTTGATCAAATTAAAGATTATGAATTATTATCGTTATCTTTTAATCATCAAAAACCTTCTTTTTGTAAAAATGTTAAACAAATGATGATTGATTCAAATCATATAACAATATATTATTCACCACAATGTCCTTTTACATTAAATTGTATATACGAAATTAAAGAATACATGAAAGATTGTAATATACAAGTTGATTTTATTAAAGTTGATACTTTGGAAAAAGCAAAAAACATACCATGTATTTTTAATAATTGGGCAGTTTTTAAAAATGGAAAATATGTTTCACATATTTTGTTAAATAAAAAAGGTTTTGAAAAATTATTAAATGATTAAAAAGAATGATAGATTGTTGGAAAATTGATTTTTAGGTAAAATAAAAAATATTTTGGTGTTGCTAAAAGAGACATTTTTTGATATTATGCAGTTAAGTTATACGACTGACGGAAGTGGAATAAACCACAGGGAGTATAATCGTGTAAAAGAGTCGACCGTCTGGGCTAATAATAGTCTGGATGAGTGGGCTCTTTTTTTGGTTGGTAGAGTAAAAAAGCTAGTTTCACATATTGTCTTGTAATATAATGAAAGTGGTTAATAGAATCAATCAAAAAGAAAAAAAGAAAGGATGAACGACAATGTTAACTGATGTAGAAATTGCACAAAGTGCAAAGATGAAACCAATTGTTGAAGTTGCTCAAAAAGTTGGTTTAGATGAGGATGATCTAGAATTATATGGAAAATATAAAGCAAAGATTTCTCTTGAAGCTATTAAAAAACTAGATCAAAACGAAGATGGAAAATTGATCTTAGTAACAGCAATTAATCCAACACCTGCAGGTGAAGGAAAAACCACAACAATGATTGGATTATCACAAGCACTTAACAAATTAGGAAAGAAATCTATAGTTGCAATGCGTGAGCCATCGCTTGGTCCATGTTTTGGAATCAAAGGTGGAGCTGCTGGTGGAGGATATGCGCAAGTTGTTCCAATGGAAGATATCAACCTTCATTTTACAGGAGATATTCATGCAATCACTGCTGCAAACAACTTAATTGCAGCGATGCTTGATAATTCCATTCATCAAGGGAATCCACTTAATATCGATGTAAGACAAATCGTTTGGAAACGTGTGGTCGATTTAAACGATCGTGCATTACGTCATACTGTTTGTGGACTCGGTGGTAAAGTAAACGGGGTTCCTCGTGAAGATGGATTTGATATTACCGTTGCTAGTGAAGTTATGGCAATTCTTTGTTTAGCAACTTCTTTAGAAGATTTAAAACAAAGAGCTGCAAAAATGATTGTCGCTTATACTTATGATGGAAAACCAGTTACTGTTGATGATATTGAAGCAACAGGAGCGGTAACACTTTTATTAAAAGATGCGATTAAACCAAATTTAGTTCAAACTTTAGATCACACACCAGTATTTGTTCATGGGGGTCCATTTGCAAATATTGCCCATGGATGTAACTCTGTTATGGCCACTCAACTTGCTATCAAGTTAGGGGATTATGCGATTACTGAAGCTGGATTTGGTGCTGATTTAGGAGCTGAAAAATTCTTAGATATTAAATGTCGTCAAGCAAATTTAAATCCTGAAGCAGTTGTTATTGTTGCAACTGTTCGAGCTTTAAAAATGCATGGTGGTGTTGCTAAAAAAGATTTAGGAAATGAAAATTTGGAAGCTTTAAAAGCTGGTTTAGGAAACTTAGAAAAGCATATTGAAAACATTACAAAATTCGATTTACCTTGTATCGTTGCTATTAATGCTTTTCCAACAGACACAGAAGCGGAACTTCAATTATTAAATGAATGTTGCAAGAAACTTGGTGTTGAAGTAGCTATTAGTAAAGTTTGGGAAAAAGGTGCTGATGGTGGAATCGAACTTGCTGAAAAGTTATTAAATATTTTAGAAACAAAAGAAGCTAATTATCATCCACTTTATGATTTAGATTTATCAATTGAAGAAAAGATTGAAACAATTGTTAAAGAAATCTATGGTGGAGATGGTGTTGAATTTACAAAGAAAGCAAAAAATAAAATTAAAAAATATACAGAACAAGGATTAAGTCAATTACCAATTTGTGTTGCTAAAACACAATACTCATTATCTGACCAAGCTTCTTTACTTGGTCGACCAACAGGATTTACTGTTAAAATCAATGATATTATTCCATCTGCTGGAGCAGGATTCTTGGTTGCTATTTCTGGTGATATTATGCGTATGCCAGGACTTCCAAAACGTCCAGCCGCTGTCAATATGGATATTGATGAAGATGGAAAAATTATAGGATTATTCTAAAAAGGAGAGAAAGATGAAAGTTGCTATTATCATGGGTTCAACTTCTGATTTACCTAAAGTTGAACCAGCTATTTCGATTTTGAAAAATTATGGTGTTGAAGTGAATGTTCGTTGTTTATCTGCTCATAGAGCACATTTAGGACTTTCAAGTTTTATTAAAGAAACAGAAACGGATGGAACAGAAGTTATTATTACTGCTGCAGGAATGGCAGCAGCCCTTCCAGGTGTGGTGGCCAGTCAAACAGTGTTACCTGTTATTGGTGTTCCGATTGCAGGAAGTAATTTAGATGGAATGGATGCATTATTATCCATTGTTCAAATGCCTTCGGGTATTCCAGTAGCGACTGTTGCTATTAATGGAAGTAAAAATGCAGCTTATTTAGCACTTCAAATTATGGCTATTAAACATAGTGAAATCAAAGAAGGGCTACTTAAAGAAAGAAAACAAATGGAAGCTGACGCAATGAAAGCTAACGATGAAGTCATAGAAAAATACAAATAGGGGGAAAAGAAAAATGGCAGAATTATTGTATGAAGGAAAAGCAAAACAAGTTTACAAAACTGAAAAGGAAGATGAATATTTAATTCATTATAAAGATGATGCAACAGCAGGAAATGGTGTTAAACATGATAAGTTTGAAGGTAAAGGTGTTTTAAATAATACAATCTCTTGTATTATCTTTGATATGTTAGAAGAAGCTGGAATCAAAACACACATGATTAAAAAATTAAATGAAAGAGATATCTTAGTTAAAAAAGTAGATATCTTCCCATTAGAAGTTATTATTAGAAATATTACAACTGGATCTTTCTGTAGAAGATTAGGAGCACCTGAAGGAATTGTTTTAGATGAACCAATCTTTGAAATGAGTTATAAAAATGATGAATATGGTGATCCATTAATCAATGATGATCATGCTGTTGCTTTAAAACTTGCAACAAGAGAAGAATTAGCATACATCAAAGAAACAACATTAAAAATCAATGAATTATTAAAAGAATTCTTCTTATCAATGAATTTAAAACTTGTTGATTTTAAAATTGAATTTGGTAAAACAGCTGATGGTACAATTTTATTAGCTGATGAAATTTCACCAGATTCATGTCGTTTATGGGATGTTGATACAAACCAAAAATATGATAAAGATGTATTTAGACAAGATATTGGAGATTTAATTGAAACTTATAAAGCAGTTCTAGCAAGAATGCAAAATAAATAATTAAGGAGAATAAAGATGGATTACAAAAAAGCTGGAGTCGATATTGAAGCAGGTTATAAATCAGTAGAATTAGTGAAAGAACATGTTAAAAAAACAATGCGTCCTGAAGTCTTAGGAGGACTTGGTGGTTTTGCAGGTGCTTTTGATTTAAGCGGAATTAAAAATATGGAAGAACCGGTTTTATTATCAGGAACAGATGGTTGTGGAACAAAAGTGAAACTTGCTTTTGTAATGGATAAACACGATACAATTGGTATTGACGCTGTAGCGATGTGTGTTAATGATATTGCTTGTTCTGGAGGAGAACCACTTTTCTTCTTAGATTATATTGCTTGTGGTAAAAACTATCCTGAAAAGATTGCTTCAATTGTAAGTGGTGTTGCTGAAGGATGTTTACAATCTGAATGTGCTTTAGTTGGTGGTGAAACTGCTGAACATCCAGGTTTAATGCCTGAAGATGATTATGATTTAGCTGGTTTTGCTGTAGGTGTTGTTGATAAAAAAGATATTATTGATGGTTCAACAATTAAAGCAGGAGATACACTTATTGGTATTGCTTCAAGTGGTGTTCATTCAAATGGTTTTTCACTTGTTAGAAAAGTGTTTGAAATGACAAAAGAATCATTAGATGCATACTATGATGAATTAGGAAAAACTTTAGGAGAAGCTTTAATTGAACCAACACGTATTTATGTAAAAGCTTTAAAAAATGTAAAAAATGCGGGTGTTAGAATTAAAGGATGCTCTCATATTACAGGTGGAGGTTTCTTTGAAAATGTTCCAAGAATGCTTCCTGAAAATGTAAGAGCAGTTATTAAAAAAGATAGTTATCCAGTACCAGCTTTATTTGATTTAATTCAAAAAAATGGAAATATTGAAGAACATATGATGTATAACACATTCAATATGGGTCTTGGTATGGTAATTGCAGTTAATCCAAAAGATGTTGATGCAACAATGAAAGCTATTGAAGATGCAGGAGACAAATGCTATGTTGTTGGAAATATCGTTGAAGGAGATAAGGGCGTGGATCTATGCTAAAATTTGCGGTCTTTGTTTCTGGTGGAGGAACAGATTTACAATCTATTATTGATGCCAAAAACGAAGGAAAGATCAATGGCGAAATCGCTCTTGTTCTTTCTAATCGTCAAAAGGCTTATGGTTTACAAAGAGCTAAAGATGCTGGGATTGAAACAGCGGTTGTCAAAAAAGATGATGCTTTGATTGTAAAGATGTTAAAAGAAAGAAATATTGATTTTATTGTCTTAGCGGGTTATCTAGCAATTTTAACGGATGAGTTAATTGATGCATATCCAAATAAAATTATGAACATTCATCCTTCCCTTATTCCTTCTTTTTGTGGACCAGGAATGTATGGAATGCATGTTCATGAAGCTGTATTACAACGTGGTGCAAAGGTTTCGGGGGCAACCGTGCACTTTGTTTCAAATATTGTTGATGGGGGACCGATTATTAAACAAGTTGCTTGTGATATATCGGATTTAGATACAGCGGATGATATTCAAAAAAGGGTGTTAGAGATTGAACATAAATTATTACCTGAAGTTGTAGGGTTATATTGTGATAATAAGATAAAAATTATTGATGGAAAGGCAAAGGTAATTTAAATGAAAAGAGCTTTAATTTCAGTTACAAATAAAGATGGGGTTGTTGATTTTGCTAAAGGATTAGTAGAATTAGGTTTTGAAATTGTATCAACAGGAGGTACAATGAAAGTTTTACAAGAAAATGGGGTTTCTTGTATTGCAATTGATGATGTGACAGGATTTCCTGAAATGTTAGATGGACGTGTTAAAACACTTCATCCAATGGTACATGGAGGACTTTTATATCGTCGTGATTTACCTAGTCATGTTGAAACAATTAAAAAACACGGCATTCATCCAATTGATTTAGTATGTGTCAACTTATATGAATTTGAAAAAGCTTTAAAAGCTGGTAAAGATTTACCAGATATGATTGAAAATATTGATATTGGTGGACCATCAATGATTCGTTCAGCAGCTAAAAACTTTAAAGATGTTTTAATTGTTACAGATCCAAAAGATTATGACAATGTTTTAGATGCGATTAAAAATGATACAACTGATTTTGATTTCAGAATGAATCTTGCTTATAAAGCATTCTCTATGACAGGTGCTTATGATGCAATGATTTCAAGATACTTTGCAGATCAAGTTGGAGATCAATTCCCAGATACATTAAATCTTTCATTAAAGAAAGTAGAACATTTACGTTATGGTGAAAACTCTCAACAAGCAGCTAATAAATATGAAGATAGCTATGTTCAAAAATCTTTATTAGATTATGAACAACTTCATGGTAAAGAAATTTCATTTAACAATGTAAACGATTTATATGGAGCTGTTGCACTTGTTAGAGAATTTGGAGATCAAATCGTTACAGCAGCTATCAAACATTCAACTCCTTGTGGTGTTGCTATTGGAAATACAGGTTATGATTCTTATATGAAAGCCTATGAAGCTGATCCTCAATCTATCTTTGGTGGAATCGTTGCTGTTAACTATAAAATCGATAAAGCAACAGCTGAACAAATGCATAAGATTTTCTTAGAAATCGTAGCTGCACCAGATTTTGATGATGATGCTTTAGAAATCTTAAAGAAAAAGAAAAACTTACGTATTTTAAAACTTAAAAACTTAGATGCACGTGGTGCTAAATATGATATTAAATATCTTGAAGGAAAAGTATTAGTTCAAGAATTAAATACAAAAATGATTGATGAAATGAAAGTTGTGACAAATGCACAACCTACAAAAGAACAACTTACAGATATGGAATTTGGTATGAAAGTTGTTAAATATGTAAAATCAAATGCGATCTGTATTGTTAAAAATGGTGTAACACTTGCTATTGGTGGAGGACAAACATCAAGAGTATGGGCTTTAGAAAATGCTATTCATAATAATCCAGATAAAGATTTCAATGGTTCAGTACTTGCTTCAGATGCTTTCTTCCCATTCAATGACTGTGTTCAAGTGGCTGCAGATGCAGGTGTTCAAGCAATTATTCAACCAGGTGGTTCAATTAGAGATCAAGATTCAATTGATTTATGTAATGAAAAAAATATCCCTATGGTATTTAGCGGATATAGACACTTTAGACACTAGGAGGCTTATATGAAAGTTCTTGTAATCGGTAGTGGTGGTCGTGAACATGCGATTGCTTATAAATTAAAACAAAGTCCAAAAGTAACTGAACTTTATGCAATACCAGGAAATCCTGGTATTGCAAGTTTAGGTACATGTGTACCTGGTTCAGTAGAAGATAATGAATTTATTGTTGATTTTATTAAAAAAAATCAAATTGATTTAACTGTCATCGGTCCAGAAGTTCCTTTATGTAAAGGGCTTGCTGATGATATTGAAAAAGCGGGTTATAAAGCTTTTGGTCCTCAAAAAAAGGCGGCAACTTTAGAAGGAAGCAAAGCTTACTCTAAAGATTTTATGGTCAGACATCATATTCCTACAGCAAAATATGTTGAAGTCACAGACTTTGAAAAAGCTTGTAAAGAAGTTGATCACTTTGATTTTCCATTAGTAATCAAAGCAGATGGTTTAGCTGCTGGAAAAGGTGTTGTCATTGTTGAAAATAAAGAAGATGCCATTTCTACTTTAAAAGAAATGATGGTTGATGGTGCTTTAGATGGTGCCGGAAGTAAAGTTGTATTAGAAGAATTCTTAACAGGATTTGAATGTTCTTTACTTTGTTTTACAGACGGTAAAACAATTGTACCAATGGTTTCAGCAAAAGATCATAAACAAATCTTTGATGGAAATAAAGGACCTAATACAGGTGGTATGGGAACTGTTTCTCCAAATCCATTTTTACCAGAAGGTATGGACGAAGTCTTAAAAAAAGATATTCTTGATCCATTTATGCAAGGACTTAAAGAAGATCAAATGGACTATCGTGGAGTTGTTTTCATTGGTTTAATGATTGAAAATAATCAAGCGAAAGTACTTGAATTTAATGTCCGTTTTGGTGATCCTGAAACACAATCAATCCTTCTTCGTTTAGAAAGTGATCTTTATGAAATCATGGATGCTTGTGCGACTTATACTTTAGATCAAGTAGATGTCAAATGGTCAGATGACCACGTGGCTTGTCTTGTTCTAGCAAGTGGTGGATATCCAGGTAAATATGAAAAAGGAATTGAAATTAAAAATATTGACAAAGTAAGTGATGATATTGTTGTTTTCCATGCGGGAACAGCTTTAAAAGATGGTAAACTTGTCACAAATGGTGGACGTGTTTTAAATGTGTGTGCAAGAGGAGCAAATTTACAAGAAGCACTTGCGAAAGTCTATGAAACTGCTACAATTATTACATTCGATGGTATGTACTATCGTCATGATATTGGACTTAGATAGGAGAGAACTCTATGACAAATGTAAGAAGAATTTATGTAGAAAAAAGAAAAGAATACGCAACAGAAGCGCATGAAATTCAAACCAACCTCGTTGAACAATTAGGTTTAACGATTCATTCACTTCGTATTGTTCATCGTTATGATGTACAAGGAATTAGTGAAGAAATCTTACAACAAGGAATTAATACAATTCTTGCTGAACCAATGGTGGATCATGTTTATGATGAAACATTTCCAATGAGTGAAAAAGAATCTGTTTTCGCAATTGAATTTTTACCAGGTCAATATGATCAACGTGCTGATTCATGCGAACAATGTTTCCAAATTCTAACAGGAACATCTTCAACAAAAGTAAGATGTGCCAAACTTATTGTAGTAGACATTGATAAAAATGAAGATGTTTTAAATCAAATCAAACATTATTTAATTAACCCTGTTGATCAAAGAATTGCTTCTTTAGAAAAACCAGAACATTTAAATGATGAAACACCTGATATTAAATCTGTACCAACTTTAACTGGATTTAATGATTTAGATGAAACAGGATTAAATCAATTCTTAAAAGATAATGGAATGGCTATGAATCTTGATGATTTAAAAGTAACACAAGATTACTTTAAAAATGAAGAACATAGAGATCCTACTGAAACAGAAATTAAAGTATTAGATACATATTGGTCAGATCACTGTCGTCATACAACATTTGCGACAGTTATTACAGATATTGATATTCAAAATGGTGCTTTTAAAGAAATCTTAGAAAAAGATATTGAAAGCTATAAAACAAGTAGACATGCAGTTTATGGGGTAAATACAACAAGACCTCTTACTTTAATGGATCTTGCAACTATTTCAATGAAAGAACTTCGTAAAAAAGGATATCTTGATGATATGGAAGTTTCTGAAGAAATTAATGCATGTTCTATTGAAATCACTGTTCATACAAATCAAGGAGATGAACAATGGTTATTAATGTTTAAAAATGAAACACATAACCATCCTACAGAAATCGAACCATTTGGGGGAGCTGCTACATGTTTAGGTGGAGCTATTCGTGACCCACTTTCAGGACGTGCTTATGTTTACCAATCAATGCGTATTACTGGAGCAGGTGATCCAAGAAAAACATTGGCAGAAACAACGCCAGGTAAATTACCACAAAGAAAAATTTGTCAAGAAGCCGCTCATGGTTTTTCAAGTTATGGTAACCAAATCGGTTTAACAACAGGTTATGTTCATGAAATATACGATGAAGGTTATATCGCTAAACGTATGGAAGTAGGAGCTGTTGTGGCTGCTGCACCAAAAGAACAAGTAAAACGTTTAGAACCACAAAATGGACAAATCGTCTTATTAATTGGGGGACGCACAGGACGTGATGGTATCGGTGGTGCTACCGGTTCTTCAAAATCACATGATGTAAAATCTATTGAAACAGCAGGTGCTGAAGTTCAAAAAGGAAATCCTGTTGAAGAAAGAAAAATTCAAAGATTATTTAGAAATAAAGCGGTCTCAGAAAAAGTTGTTAGATGTAATGACTTTGGAGCTGGTGGAGTTTGTGTTGCCGTTGGTGAACTTGCTCCAGGGCTTGATATTGATTTAGATGCTGTTTTGAAAAAATATGATGGTTTAACAGGTACAGAACTTGCTATTAGTGAATCACAAGAACGTATGGCCATTGTTGTCAATGACTATGATGTTGATTTCATTAAAGAAGAATGTACAAAAGAAAACTTAGAAGTTGTTCAAGTGGCAACTGTTACAGATACAAATCGTTTAGTAATGAAGCACATGGGTAAAGATATTGTTAATATTTCTCGTGATTTCTTAGATGCTGCAGGGGCAAAACGTTATCAAAATATTGAAGTTGAATTACCAAACTTTGAAAGTACACCTTTTGATGAAGAAGAAAGAAATGATTTTGTTGGTACAACAAAAGAAGTATTATCAAGATTATCTGTTGCTTCACAAAAAGGTCTTGTTGAAAGATTTGACTCATCTATTGGAAATGGTACAGTTTTATCTCCTTATGGTGGACGTACATATCACACAGAAACAGAAGGTATGGCTGCTTTAATTCCTGTTTTAGGAAAAGAAACAACAACTGCTTCATTAATGGCTTATGGGTATAATCCTAAGATTTCTAAATGGTCACCATATCATGGAGCTATGTATGCTGTTGTTGAAAGTGTTGCTAAGATCGTTGCCATGGGTGGAAACTATCATACAATTCGTTTTTCATTCCAAGAATATTTTGAAAAATTATTAGATGATCCAAAACGTTGGGGTAAACCATTAGCTGCTTTACTTGGAGCTAATCGTGTTCAACAAGAATTAAAACTTCCATCAATTGGTGGTAAAGATTCAATGTCAGGAACATTTGAAAATATTTCAGTTCCACCAACACTTGTTTCTTTTGCTATTACAGCAAGTGATGTTCATGATGTTATGACACCAGAAGCAAAAGAAGCAGGACATATTTTAGCGGAAGTTCAAATTAAAAAAGATCAATTTAGAGTCTTTGATTTTGATCATTTACAAAAACAATATGATGCTATTCAAGATTTAATGAAACAAAAGAAAATTTATTCTGCATATACAGTTAAAGACGGTGGTGTAATCGAAGCTGTTTGTAAAATGGCTTTTGGTAATGGTTTAGGAGCTGCTTTCAATACAGATCATACTCTTGCTTCTTATGTTGAAAAGAATTATGGAAATGTTATTGTTGAAGTGAAATCTGAAAAAGATCTAGTAGGTTTAGATTATAGAGTAGTGGCTACTTTAAATGATAGTGAAAAATTCTCTTATGGAATGGATACAATTTCTATTCAAGAAGCTTACGCAATCAATAAAGCACCATTAGAAAGTGTTTATCCAACAAGAGAAAAAGCACCTACACAAGAAATTAAAGTTGCTGAATGTAAAACAAGATCAACTTTAAAAGCAAAACAATATATTGAAACACCTTTAGTTGTTATTCCAGTATTCCCAGGAACAAACTGTGAATATGATTCAAAACGTGCTTTTGAAAAAGCAGGGGCAAAGGTTGAACTTGTCTTAATTAGAAATAAAACAGAAGAAATGTTAAAAACATCGATTGATGAATTGGAAAATGCGATCAAACGTGCTAATATTGTGATGCTACCAGGAGGATTCTCTGCTGGTGATGAACCTGAAGGTTCAGGTAAATTTATTGCAACAGTTTTAAGAAATCCAAGATTAAAAGCAGCAATTAGTGATTTATTAGATAATAGAGATGGTTTAATGATTGGTATTTGTAATGGATTCCAAGCACTTATTAAATTAGGATTACTTCCATATGGTGAAATTAGAGATATGTCGGAAAATGACGCTACTCTTACATTCAATACGATTGGTCGTCACTTATCTCAATTTGTAGATACACGTATTGGTTCTGTTAAATCACCATGGCTTGCTAATGTTAATGTGGGGGATGTTCATGTTATTCCTATTTCTCATGGAGAAGGACGTTTTGTTGCTCCTAAAGAAGTTATTGATGAATTATTCGCTAATGGACAAGTATTCTCTCAATATGTTGATCCTAATCGTAAAGTCACAATGCAAACACCATACAATCCTAATGGTTCAATGTATGCTATTGAAGGTATTGTTTCTCGTGATGGTCGTGTTCTTGGTAAGATGGGACATAGTGAACGTCAAGGAGAAAACCGTTTTAAAAATGTTTATGGTGAAATGGATCAAAAATTATTTGAAGCTGGTGTAAATTATTTTAGAGGTGGTAAATAGAATGGATAAACAACAATTTGAATGTTTTACATTAAGTCCTTTAGATGGACGTTATGCAGGTATTAAAGATGCTTTAGGTGAATATTTTTCTGAATATGCTTTAGTGAAATATCGTGTTTTTGTTGAAATTCAATGGTTAAAATTTTTAATTGAAAATGTAGAAAGTGATGTTCTTTCTAAATTTGACAAAGATAACTTAGGACAAATCGAAGCTATTTCAAAAGATTTCAATTATGATTCTTTTAAAGCAATCAAAGATATTGAAGCTGTTACAAGACATGATGTTAAAGCAGTAGAATATTTCATTGGAAATCAATTAAAAGATATGGGTTATGATTATTTAATCAGTTTTGTTCATATTGGATGTACTTCAGAAGATATTAATAATACATCTTATGCTTGTATGATCAAACATGGTTTAAATGATGTTTGGTTAAAGAAAGCAAAAGAATTTACTGCTGTTATTAATAAATGGGCTGTTGAACATAAAAATGATGCGATGTTAGCTCATACTCATGGTCAACCTGCCACACCAACAACAATTGGTAAGGAATTTAAAGTTTATGCTTATCGTTTTACTTCAAGCATTGAAAATATTGAAAATATTAAAATTAAAGCTAAATTTAATGGGGCAACAGGAAACTATAGTGCTATTTTAACAGCATTTCCTCAATTAGATTGGCAAACTCTTAATAAAAAATTTGTAGAAGAATATTTAGGGTTAACTTACAATCCTTTAACAACACAAATTGAAAGCCATGATTATACATGTCATATTTTAGATGGTATTCGTCATTTCAATAATGTGTTAGTGGATTTTGATGTTGATATGTGGTTATACATTTCAATGGAATACTTCAAACAAATTCCTGTAAAAGGAGAAGTAGGAAGTAGTACAATGCCTCATAAAGTCAATCCAATTCGTTTTGAAAACTCAGAAGCAAATGTTGATATGTCTAATAATATTTGTGTTGGTTTATCAAACAAATTACCTAGATCACGTATGCAAAGAGATTTATCAGATAGTTCAAGTCAAAGAAATATTGGTTTAGCTTTTGGTTATTCTTTACAAGCAATTAGTGAAACAACAAATGGTTTAGCTAAATGTGTTGTTAATAAAGATAAACTTGCAGCTGACTTAAATGAAAAATGGGAAGTTCTTGCTGAACCAATTCAAACAATGCTTAGAAAATATGGTATTTCTGATGCCTATGATCAATTAAAAGAACTTACAAGAGGTAAAAATATTTCACAAGAAGCAATTATGGAATTTGCGAAAGGATTAGATGTTTTATCAGATGAAGATCGTCAAACTTTATTAGATATGACACCTGCAAGTTATATTGGATATGCTTCTAACTTATGTGATATTGATTTATAATGATTGATCGTCGTGCAATAAATATTTTATATAATGATCAAGTTGGCAAAAAGCTGGTAGAAGATTTCTATCAGCTTCTTGTTGTTTATAGTCAAAATGAAAAAATAAAACCTGTTGAAAGTTATCTTTTAAAATTGAATGATATTGCTAGAAAGAAGAAAACACGTCTTGTTTATTATGATAACCATAGTTTAAAAGAAGATCTGTCACAATTTATTGTAGAAGAGTATCGTCTTTCAAAAATGGAACAAAAATAAGACAAATTTGAGACATAAATGATTAAAAAACGTGGTATACTATAGATGCTAGAAATAGGAATTGATTTTTTAGTCATTATTTTATATAATCTTTGTAATCCATTGAGCAAGATTAAATAGTGGAAATAGTTAGAGAGAAGATGGTTGGTGAAAATCTTTGTATGGAAGCTATGGGACACTTGTGAGGAATTACTTGAAAAGAGTAATCGTTAATCGCGTTAAGATGAAAGTGCGTATGAAAATACGAATTAAGGTGGTACCGCGTTGAAACGTCCTTATGAGGGCGTTTTTATATTTTAAGGAGGAAAAATAATGGGATATAGTGCACCAAGAGGTACGGTAGATATTTTACCAGGACAAAGTGAAAAATGGATTAAATTAGAACAATTGTTAAGAACGATTGCCGCTAATTATAATGTCAAAGAAATGAGAACACCAATTTTCGAACATGCTGAATTATTTAACAGAGCTGTTGGGGATACAAGTGATGTTGTTTCTAAAGAAATGTATACTTTTCAAGATAAAAAAGGAAGATATATTTCACTTAGACCAGAAGGAACTGCTGGTATTGCAAGAGCTTATGTAGAAAATAAAATGTATGGTTTACCAGAAAAACTACAAAAAGTTTATTATATGGGACCAATGTTTAGATATGAAAGACCTCAAAATGGTCGACAAAGACAATTCCACCAATTTGGGGTAGAAATGTTAGGTGTTGAATCACCTTATGTAGATGTTGAATGTATGCTTATGGCAGTGACTGTTGTTGAAGCATTAGGACTTCAAAATGTCACACTTCATATCAACTCTTTAGGTGATAATGAATCAAGAGATGCTTATCGTGAAGCTTTAAAAGATCATTTTAGAGGCCATTTAGATGACTTATGCGAAGATTGTAAAGCACGTTTTGAAAAGAATCCTTTACGTATTTTAGATTGCAAAGTGGATGCGAAACATCCAGCTATGAAAACAGCACCGAAAACAATTGATTATTTAAGCGAAAGTGCTAAAAATCATTTTGATAAAGTATGTTCTTTATTAGATGATTTAGAAATTGATTATGTTATTGATACAAATTTAGTAAGAGGATTAGATTATTATTCTCATACTGTTTTTGAAATCATTTCTGATGATCCAAAATTAGGTGCTGGAGCTACTGTTGGTGGTGGTGGACGCTACAATGGTTTAATCGAAGAAATTGGTGGACCGGCTACACCTGGTGTTGGCTTTGCTTTTGGTATGGAAAGACTCCTTCTTGCTTTAGATGATGAAGAAGATGAAGACGAAGATGGTTTAGATTGTTATATTATGCCTTTAGGCGAAGAAGCAAAAGATCTTGCTATGCAAATTATTGCGATGTTAAGAGCAAATGGCTTTACATGTGAAATGGATCATGTATCTCGTGGCTTAAAAGGACAATTTAAATCAGCAGATCGTTTTAATGCACATTTCTCTATTATTTTAGGGGAAGAAGAAGTAAAAAATGAAGTGGTTAATATTAAATGTAATCATGATAAAGAACAAGTTGTAGTACCATTAGAAAATATTTTGGCACATATTGAAAATCATTTAAGTGGAGGACATGAACATGAATAGAACACATAATAACGGTGAACTTCGTTTAGAAAATGTTGGACAAACAGTTGAACTAAAAGGATGGGTTGCTAAAAAGAGAAATTTAGGAGCTCTTGTATTTATTGATTTAAGAGACCGTTATGGAATTACACAAATTATTATCAATGAAGAAATGGAAAACATTTCAAAAGATATTAAAAATGAATATATTTTATATGTTAAAGGAACTGTTGTAGAACGTTCTAGCAAAAATCCAAATATGCCTACAGGGGATATTGAAGTCGATGCATCAGAAATCAAAATCATCAATACAGCCAATACGACACCAATTATTGTTGCAGATGATACAGATGCTTTAGAAGAAACAAGAATGCAATATCGTTATCTTGATTTAAGAAGACCTGTTATGCAAAATAAAATTCTAACAAGACATAAAATTACAAGAAGTATTAGAGAATACTTAGATAATCATGATTTTGTGGATATTGAAACACCTTATTTAAACAGATCAACTCCTGAAGGAGCAAGAGATTTCTTAGTACCTTCACGTGTACACCATGGTGATTTCTATGCTTTACCACAATCACCTCAATTATTTAAACAATTATTAATGGTTGCTGGTTTTGAAAAATATTACCAAATTGCTCGTTGTTTCAGAGATGAAGATTTAAGAGCGGATCGTCAACCAGAATTTACTCAAGTTGATGTTGAAATGTCATTTATGACTACAGATGAAATCATCGAAGTTGGTGAAAATATGGTAGCTAAAGTCATCAAAGATGTAAAAGGTGTTGATGTTAAGTTACCACTTCCACGTATGACTTGGCATGAAGCGATGGAAACATATGGTATTGATAAACCAGATATCCGTTTTGATATGAAACTTGTTAACTTAAATGAAGTTGTTAAAGATGTTGATTTTATGGTATTTAAATCAGCTTTAGAAAATAATGGATATGTTAAAGGGATTAATGTTAAAAATCATGCAAGTGATTATTCAAGAAAGAAAATTGATCAATTAACAGAACTTGCAAAAACATATAAAGCAAAAGGTCTTGCTTGGTTAAAAGTAAATAATGGTGTTGGTGAAGGACCAATTGCTAAATTCTTTAGCGAAGAACAAATGCAAAGATTAATTGAAGCAATGAATGGTGAAGATAACGACTTATTATTATTTGTATCGGATACAAAATATATGGTTGTTTGTGATGCTTTAGCTGCTTTACGTAATCATTTAGGAAAAGAATTAAATTTATATGATCCAAAAGAATTAGGATTATTATGGGTTGTTGATTTCCCAATGTTTGAATATGATGATGAAACTCAAAGATATTATGCAATGCATCATCCATTTACAAGACCTAAAGAATCAGATTTAGATAAAATAGATACAGATCCAGCAAATTGTCTTGCTGATGCCTATGATATTGTTTTAAATGGTTTTGAACTTGGTGGAGGTTCTCAACGTATTTACGAACAAGACTTACAACAAAGAGCTTTCAAAGCTTTAAGTTTAACAGATGAACAAGTAAGAAATAAATTTGGTTGGTTTGTTGATGCATTAAAATATGGGACACCACCACATGGAGGATTTGCTTTAGGATTAGATCGTCTTGCCATGTTACTTACTGAAAGTGATTCTATTAGAGATGTTATTGCTTTCCCTAAAAATGCCAGTGCAACATGTCCAATGTCTAAAGCACCAAACAGTGTAGAAGAAGATCAATTAAAAGAATTAGGTATTGGAGTTTTAAAAGATGAATAACGATCGTATACAAGAAATACTTGATTTAATGGAAGAAGCAAGATTGGATTACTTTTTAATAAGTGATCCTCAATCAATTGCTTATTGTACAGGATACTATAATGATCCGCATGAAAGAATGTTTGTTTTCATGATTTCAAAACATGGAAATCATACCTTATTCATGAATGATTTATTTTATTTGGATCATGATTTAGATGTTAACATTGTTTGGCATAAAGATGGACAAGATGCTATTCAAACAATTGTTGATGAAATGCATTTTCCAGGAAGAATTGGAATTGATAAAAATTGGGCCTCACATTTCTTGTTAGATCTTATGAAAAAACTCCCGGATGCAAAGTATATCAATGCTTCACCATGTGTTGATCTCGTACGCATGAAAAAAGATTTACAAGAACAAGTTTTAATGATTGAATCAAGTAAAATCAATGATGCTGTTATGGAAGAAATCATTCCATTCATTCAAGAAGACGTGACAGAAAAACAACTTGCTAAAAAATTAGATGAATTATTTTTCAATCATCATTCTACTTGTTATGGGGCGATTGTTGCATTTGGTAAAAACGCTGCTGATCCACATCATGAAAATGATGATACACTACTTAGAAAAGGTGATTGTGTACTGATTGACATGGGATGTGTTTATAAAGGGTATTGTTCTGATATGACACGTACATTCTTTTATGAAGGTATTTTGGAAGAAGAAATTAAAGTTTATGAAATTGTAAAAAAAGCAAATGAAGCTGCAGAAGCAATGATCAAACCAGGAGTTAAATTATCAGATATTGATAAGTGTGCAAGAAAAGTCATCAGTGATGAAGGCTATGGAAAATATTTTACACATCGTTTAGGACATTTTATTGGTCGAGATGTTCATGAATATGGAGATGTCTCTTCGGTAAATGAAATGGAAGTTGAAGAAGGAATGATTTTTTCAATTGAACCAGGTATTTATTTAGAAGGAAATTTCGGAGTACGTGTAGAAGATCTAGTTATGGTGACAAAAGATGGATGTCAGGTTTTAAATTCATTTACAAAAGATATTTATATTATTTAAAAACGAGCTTGTGCTCGTTTTTTTTGTATAAAAAAGAAAAAAATGAGTAAACTTTTAAAGTGAAAAAATATTTTTAAAGCCTCTTTAAATAGACAAATTTTGTCAACAAGAAATTATATAATAATATCAAAAGAAAGGATGAATTATATGGAAGTAAAAAGAGGAGATTTGTTTTATGCTGATTTGAGTGTAGGTGTAGGAAGTGAACAATCTGGAATTCGACCTGTTGTTGTTATTCAAAATGATAGTGGGAATCGATTTAGTACAACTATTATTATTTCACCTTTGACATCATCTAAAAAGAAAAATATTCCTACCCATACATTTATTAAATCAAGAGATGATTTAAAAGAAAATTCAATTGCCTTGCTTGAACAAATGAGGACCATTGATAAATCACGGTTGATTAGAAAAATAGGGGAATTAACGCCATTAGAAATGGAACGTATTAATAAATGTATTCGTATTAGTTTAGGGGTTTAAACTTACATAGAATGTTTCAAAACGGGCTTTGCTCGTTTTTTTTAAAAAATATACACTTAACAAAGAAAAAGAAATCAATTTGTGATAGAATAGTTAGCGAGGTGACAAGTATGTATTATTTTATAGGAATTAAAGGGTCAGGAATGGCTCCACTAGCAACAATTTTATATGAATTAGGGAACGAAGTTGCTGGAAGTGATATTGATAAATATATATTTATTGAAGATGAATTGAGAAAAAGAAATATTCCAATTTATTCATTCAATAAAGATAATATAAAGGATGGTTATCACGTAATTATTGGTAATGCTTTTGATGAATCCAATGAAGAAGTCAAAGCAGCTTTAGAAAATCCAAATGTAAAGTGTACAAGATATTATGATTTCTTAGCTGATTTTATGGAACATTATGTTTCTATTGCTGTTGCAGGAACACATGGAAAAACAACAACAACAGGTATGGCTTACCATTTATTTGAAGATTTTGATAAAACATCTGTTTTAATTGGTGATGGAACTGGACATGGACAAGTAGGAAGTAAATATTTTATTTCAGAAACGTGTGAATTCCAAGATCATTTCTTACATTATCATCCAGATTATGCCATTATTAATAACATTGAATTAGACCATGTTGATTATTTTGGAAATCTTGAAAGATATATTCAATCTTTTGAACAATTTGCTAAGCAAGTTAAGAAAACAGTTATTGTTTGGGGAGATGACCCTAACATTAAGAAAATTCATTTTGAAAAACACGTTTTAAGATTTGGTTTAGGTGAAAATAATGATGTTCGCGCTGTTAATGTTTTAGAAACACCACAAGGATTATCATTTGATGTTTATATTCATCAAGAATTATTTGGACATTTTAACATACCATTATTTGGAATGCATATGTTATATAATTCATTAGCTATTATTACTCTTGGTTATTTAGAAGATATGTCTTATGACTATATTTTAAGTAAACTTCAAACATTCAAAGGAACAAAACGTCGTTATACTGTAAAAACTCAAGGAAACAATGTTTTTGTTGACGATTATGCACATCATCCAACTGCAATCAGATATGTTATTGAAGCAACAAGAGTGAGATATCCTGGTAAGAAAATCGTTGCCATTTTCCAACCAGATCGTTTTTCAAGGGGAGCGCGTTTTGCTAAAGAATTTGCTCAAGAAATGGATAAAGCGGATTACCCATATTTCTGTCCATTCCCAGAAAATGCAAAACATGAAGACGGTATTGATATTGATATCTATGATATTTCAAAAAATAGTGCACGTGCTAAAGTCATTACTGAAGATGAAGCAGGTGTTAAAGAATTAATGCAATATGATAACTGTGTATTCTTATTTATGAGTAGTAAAGATATTTATAAATTTGAAGAAATGTTGATTGAAGCCAAAAAATCTATATAAAAAGAGTAAATTATGGTAAAATTATTAATGAAAGTAGAGGGATGTTTATGACAACAATGGACATTTGTTACTGTGTTTTAATTTTAGCAGGTGCATTTTGTTTAGTTGCTTTAGGGGTGTTGTTTATTCGTACATCAACAGCAATTAAACAAACAGGGGATACTGTTGAAATGGCACAAGATACATTGAAAAGAGTTGATAAAATCTTAGATGATGTCAATTACAAATTAGACTTATTAAATGCGCCTGTAGAAACAGTTGCAAAGTTCTTTGATCCTCAAAGACCAAAGTTTAATCCATTGAAAATGATGATGAGCTTTATTAAGAAAAAATAGAAAGGTGAGATAATATGAAATTAGGAAGATTTTTAACAACTTTAGGAATTGGTGCTCTTGCTGGGATGTTATTGGCACCAAAAAAAGGAAGCGAGTTAAGAGAAGAATTAAAAGGTAAAGGAAAAGAAACTCTTGATAGTGCTAAAGAAATGACATTTGAAGACTATCAAAAATTAATTAGTGAAACAATTGATAGTATTAAAAAAACAGTTGATGAATTTGATGTTGATGACTTTAAAGATAGTTCTTTAGCAAAATTAAATGAATTAAAAGATAAATTTGATGATGTTGTAACAAAATTACAAGATAGCGACCAATATTCTAAATTAAAAGATCAAGTTGATAATGTTATTGTCCAAGTGAATGATAAAATTAATGAAGTTAAAGAAAAAATGAGCGAACAAGAATTTGATGATTTTTCTGATTTAGAAGATGAAATTAATGACATTGAAGATGATTTAAATGTCATTATCGATGATTTAAAAGACTAATGAAAAAAGCAACGATTTATGATGTTGCAAGAGAAGCAGGTGTTTCTCTTGCAACTGTATCTCGTGTTATTAATGGGTCATCAGTTGTTCGTGAAAAAACTAAAGAAAAGGTAATGAAGGTTATTGATGAACTAAACTTCAAACCTAATCAAATTGCTCGAGGTCTTGCGACAAACAAAACTACAACTATTGCAATTATCTTCCCACAATCATTATTTGCTCATGTAAAAGATATGATTGGTGGTATTGGTGATGCTGGTAGAACATTGGATTACAATATTACGATTTATACAACAGATGATATTGGAAATGGTCCAATGGACGACGTTATGGAAAAAGTCATTCGCACAAGAGCCGATGGAGTTATATTATTTAATAACGATAATATTGATCAACAAATTGAACTTGTTAAAAAACATAGTATTCCGGCAGTTGTTATTGGAATGCAAGTAAGTGATGAATCGATAGGTTCTGTTTATGTTGATGCACAAAAGATTACATATGATATTGTTAATAATTATTTAGAAAAAGGTAAAAATGATATTATTTTTGTAAGTCCTCAACAAAATCTTATTCGTACAGTTGATTTGATTGAAGGAATGAAAAAAGCTTATCAAGATCATCAATTACCATTTGATGAGTCAACACAGGTTATTAATACTTCTACTCACTATGAAGAAAGCTATACACAATTTGTTGAACATTTTAGAAATCATAAACATGATTTAGTTTTTGCAAGTTATGATAAAGAAGGGGTTGCAGTTGTTAATGCAGCAATCGATAATAACATAAGCATTCCAGATGATATGGAAGTTATGGCTATGATGGATACAAGCTACTCACTTATTTGTAGACCATCACTATCAACGATTCATCTTCCAATTTATGATATGGGTGCATTGGCTGTACGTTTACTTACTAAAATTTTAAATCAAGAAGAATTAGAAACAAAAGAAGTGTGCGTAGGCTATACAAATATTTATCGTAAATCAACTATTCAATAAACCACGAAAGTGGTTTATTTTTATATTCACTTGACTTTGAATATGAAATTTAATATGATGTATTTACAGCAATGAAGGAGACAAGTAATATTACTTAATTGTTATAGAGAGCTTGTGGTTGGTGGAAACAAGCCAAGAGGTAATATGAATACACTCTGGAGCTTCTAAGTGCAAAGCTTAGACGGTGCAAGCCGTTATCTACTTGAGTGTATGTCTTTGACATGAATTTAGGATGGTATCGCGATCAACTCGTTCCTATGGGAATGAGTTTTTTATTTCAAGGAGGAAATTATGAAGATTTATGATGAATTAGTTTGGAGAGGATTAATTAAAGATGTCAGTTCTCCAGAAATTGAAGAAAAATTAAATAATGGAGGATTAACTTTCTATATTGGAACTGATCCAACAGGAGATAGTTTGCACATTGGGCACTTTTCATCTTTTTTAATTAGTAAAAGATTAAAAGATGCCGGGCATAATCCAATTTTATTAGTTGGGGGAGCAACAGGATTAATTGGTGATCCTAAACCTGATACAGAAAGACCAATGATTACAAAGGAACAAGTTCAACATAACTTTGACTGTTTAAAAGCACAAGCTCAAAAGATTTTTGGTTTTGAAGTGGTTAATAACTATGATTGGTCAAAAGATTTAAACTTTATTGACTTTTTAAGAGATTATGGTAAATATTTTAATGTCAATTATATGTTGAATAAAGACATTGTAAAAAGAAGATTAGATTTAGGTATTACTTATACTGAATTTTCTTATATGATCATGCAAGCAATGGATTTCTACTGGTTACATGAAAATAAAAATTGTCAATTACAAGTTGCTGGGCAAGACCAATGGGGAAATATTACTGCTGGTATTGAATTAATTAGAAAGAAAACTGGAAAAGAAGCCTATGGTTTTACAATGCCACTTTTAACTAAAAGTGATGGAACAAAATTTGGTAAAACAAATGGTAAAGCGATTTGGTTAGATCGAGAAAAAACTTCTCCTTATGAAATGTATCAATTCTTTATTAATTCAGAAGATGATAAAGTTATTGATTACTTAAAATTCTTAACTTTCTTAACACCAGAAGAAATTATGGAATTAGAAGAAAAAAATAAAACACAACCTCATTTAAGAGAAGCACATAAAGCTTTAGCTAGAGAAGTTATTACATTCTTACATGGTGAAGGAGCTTATGAAGAAGCAGTTCAAGTTTCACAAACATTATTCTCTGGTCAAATTCAAAATTTAACTTTAGAACAAGTTGATGTTGCTTTTGAAGGTGTACCAACAGTTGAAACTGAAGAAAATGAAATGAATATTTTAGACGCTTTAATTTTAGTTGGAGCTGCTAAAAGTAAAAGAGAAGCGAGAGAATTTGTTAATGGGGGATCTGTTTTAATCAATGGTGAACGTATTAAAGATTTAGAATTTACTGTTAAAAAAGAAGATGCTTTTGGACAAAGCAAAACAGTTATTCGTCGAGGAAAGAAAAATTATTTTGTATTAAAATATAATGGATAAAAGCTCTTAGGAGCTTTTTTTTATAAAGAATATGGTATACTATCTAATAAGGAGGGACGGCTATGGAAAAATTAAGAAGTATTTTTGATTTTATATATGGATATTATTTAGATTACCGCTATAAAGTACCACCTGCATCTGCTTTGTCTTTTGCTTATTATATGATACTTTCAATTATCCCAATATGTACATTATTGGCTTTTTTTACACCGTTTTTTCCTTTAGATATTAAAACAGCACAAGAAATTTTATCATATTATTTAAGACCGGATGTGACAAAAATGGTTATTCAACTGATAGAACCACGTTCTTTATCAATAACAACTATAACCACTTTAATAGCGTCTATCTTTGTTGTAAGTAGAGGTTTTTATCAGTTACATCGTATTTCTAAAAATATGTTTCCTAATGATAAAGAATATCCATTTTTCATTGATCAAGGAATTACTTTTTTAAAAACCATTCTTATCTTTATTTTAATACTTGCAGTGATTTCTTTATTGATTATTTTTCCGTTTTTTAAGATTATCTTTATTGATCAACATAATTTTATAACAAGAGTTTTATTCTTATTTATCATTATTTTTGTTATTTTATTTTTATTATATAAAATCATTCCTGATCAAAATGTAGATTTTTTAGATACAATTAAAGGAACAGTCGTTGCAACATTATTGATTGAATTGATTATAGGTATTTTATCTATTTATTTTTCCATTGTTGATTATAGCAACGTTTATGGTCCGTTAGCGGCGTTGGTTATGTTGATGTTTTCGATTGCTGTATGTTCAGAAGCTATTTATTTTGGTATGTATGTTATTTTTGAATGTCATATTCGAAGATTAATAAAAAAATTATAAAGGAGAAAAGTAATGTATCCTTATATCAATTTAGAAAAAACAGGCAAACAAATACAAAAGTATATGAATCAAGGTGGCTATTGTGTTCAAGATATTCAGACTTATCTAGGACTTTCTTGTAAACAAAGTGTTTATAAATGGCTAAAAGGCAAGTCATTACCTAATTTAGAACATTTATGTGCTTTAAGTTATTTGTTTCATTGTAAGCTAGATGATTTAGTTGTTACACAAATGAATTATTATGTAATCAAAGAAACAATATGTCAGTATTCATTAGGAGATTGTTAATGATTTATTTAGTAATAATAAATGTATTAGGCTTTTTGATAATGGGTCTTGATAAAGCAAAAGCAAAAAAACAAAAATATCGTATTTCTGAAAATACTTTGCTTTTTGTGGCTTTGATAGGTGGAAGTTTAGGAAGCTATTTAGGTATGTATTGTTTTCATCATAAAACGAAACATGTGAAATTTTATATAGGTATACCGTTGATTTTATTTATACAAATCTTGATTTATTGTTTTTATTTTTATACAAAATTCTAGACAAGAATTTTGTATATGCTATAATACAAACGTATTAAGCGAATGCTTTGATCCACATTGTTAGGGAAAAAACAGTGTGTTTTTTTTATGGAGGAATTTATGAAAACAAATAAAAAAGATATTCTTAGTATATTACTTGGAAATACGTTACTTGCACTTGCGGTTATTTTATTTATTGTTCCAGGACATTTATTAAGTGGTGGGACAACAGGTATTTCTTTGTTTTTAAATCATTATTTTCATTTACCAATTTCATTATTTACTTTTATTTTTAATTTTATTGTCTTTATTATTGGAGCGCTTATTTTGGGAAAGAAATTTGCTTTACAAACACTTATTTCAACATTTTATTATCCATTTATTCTAGGTGTGTTTGAACTTTCTTTTCAAGGTTTTTATTTAACCGATGATATTTTAATTAATACACTTTTTGCGGGTGTTTTAGTTGGGGTTGCTATTGCTATTGTTATTAAAGCAGGGGCTTCAACAGGAGGTATGGATATTCCACCCCTTATTTTAAATAAATTATTTAAAATTCCTGTTTCTGTTTCAATGTATGTTTTTGATACATTAATTGTGTTAGCGCAATTTGGTTTTTCTGATGTTAGACAATGTCTTTATGGAATCGTGTTAATTTTTATTTATACAATGGTTATTGATAAGATTTTAGTAATGGGTGCTCAAAAAATCGAAGTTAAAATCATTTCTTCAAAATATGAAGAAATTAGAAAGGCTATTTTAACGAATGTCGATCGTGGAGTAACAATGCTTCATGGTCAAACAGGCTATTTATTAGAAAATACAGAAGTTTTAATTAATGTTATTTCGACAAGAGAACTTGTTCAAGTTGAAAGACTTGTAAAATCTATTGATGAAGATGCGTTTATGATTATTTCAAATGTTCATGAAGTTCAAGGTAGAGGCTTTAACTTGGAAAAGGAATATATTGAAAAATAAGATGTTTCATTTAGCTTTGTATTTTGATGAAAAAACAAATCAAAAGTTTTCTTTTTTAAATAAAAAAGTCGAAAAAGAACTACATCAAAATTATTTAGAAAATCATCATATTCCTTTTCATCTAACAATTGCGACTTATAAAGAAATAGAGGAAAAGAAATTTATTGAACAGGCAAATCAGCTTTTTGAAAAAGAAAGTAGTCAAGAGCTCTATTTTGTTTCGTTAGGTTGTTTTCAAAAATCGACGCTTTATTTATTACCTGTATATAATGAATTTTTAAATCAACTAATTTTAAAAATCTATCAAACTTTTGATGAATATGTATCTATTTCACAAAAAAATCGTTATTTACCGTACCACTTTGTACCTCATGTTTCTATAAGTAGAAAGTTAAATGAACAACAAACCAATCAAGCGTTTAAGATATTGAATCATTATTTTGAACCTTTTTATGGGAAAGTCATACAGGTTGCATTAGTAAAGACAAATCCGTATCAGGAAATAAAGATATGGAATCTATAATGCTTGCAAGGCATGATAGAAGCTAAAAAAGAAGCATTTTACATAAAATGTTTCTTTTTTTATAATGAAGACAAGGGGGAGAGATGAAAATGTTTTCAAATAAAGAATTAAGAAGTATGATCATTACTTTGTTTTTTGAACAATTACTGGTTATGCTTGTTGGAATTGTTGATACTTTTGTTGTAAGTAGCTGTGGGGAAGCGGCTGTTTCGGGAGTATCACTAGTTAACCAATTTAATACAATTTTTATCTATTTATTTACAGCACTTGCTTCAGGAGGAGCAATCGTTGTCAGTCAATATATTGGTAATAAAGATGAAAAAAGAATGGTTTTATCATCAAGTCAGTTATTGATGTTTTCCATTGTTTTTTCAATTGTTTTATCAATTCTTGTATTGATTTTTAATAAACAACTTTTAGGATTACTATTTGGTAAAGTTGAATCAGATGTTATGAAGGCGTGTGTAACTTATTTACGTATTTCAGCATATTCTTATCCAGCACTTGCTATTTACAATGCAGGAGCCGCTTTATATCGTTCAATGGCCAAAACCAAAGTAACAATGTATATTTCATTTGCTGCAAATATTATCAATGTTGTGGGAAATATTATCGGTGTTTATGTTTTAAAAGCAGGAGTTGCAGGGGTTGCGTATCCTTCACTTATTTCACGTGTTTTTTCAGCAATCATTATCACAGTTTTATGTTTTAATAAAAAATTGGAAGCTTACTATGATTCAAAAGATATTTTTAGATTTGATGGAAAGATGCTCAAACGTATTTTAAATATAGCAATTCCTAATGGGGTCGAAAATGGAATTTTCCAACTTGTTAAAGTGGCTTTAAGTTCAATTGTGGCGATGTTTGGAACCTATCAAATTGCAGCTAATGGGGTTGCACAAAGTATTTGGTCATTAGCGGCACTTGTGGGTTCAGCAATGGGACCAGTCTTTATTACCGTTATTGGACAATGCATGGGTGCAAAAGATGTGGATCAAGCAAAATTCTATTTTTCAAAACTTATTAAATGGTCGCTTGTTTTTTCGATTGTATGGAATGTGCTTGTTTTAGCAATTACACCATTTATTCTACAATTTTATAATCTTGCAGATGAAACAAAACATTTGATTATTATTCTTGTTATTATTCATAATATTGCCAATACGGTAGTTTTCCCGCTTTCTGGACCTTTATCTCAAGGATTAAGAGCAACTGGAGATGTCAAATTTACGATGATTGTTTCTATTGCTTCAACTGTTGGTGGAAGACTTGTCTTATCTATTATTCTTGCTTTAGGACTTCATTTAGGTGTTATTGGTATTGCCCTTGCGATGTGTGGAGATTGGACAATTCGAGCAATTATTTTCTATTATCGTTATAAATCAAATGCTTGGACAAAATTTGAAGTTATTTAAAAACAGGATTTTATGGTATAATGTTTTCAAGCTAAGAAAGGAGTATTTTTATGGCAATTGATATTAAAGAAATACTTGCAAATGGTTTGTTAGACTTATGCCACAAAAAAGACTTATCTCAAGTAACAGTTAAAGATCTCTTGGAAACAACAGGAGTTAGTAGGCAAACATTTTATAATCATTTCCTAGATAAAAATGATTTAATTCAATATATTTACAATCATAAAATTATCAATCATTTTAATGGACAAAATACAAATCTTGATTTCTATGAGTCACTTATCGAATCTTTTGAACATATGAAACAATATCAAACCTTTTTAAAACAGGCTTGCTTAATGGATGGACAAAATTGTTTAAAGGAATACATTCCTAAACATTGTGAGGAATTTGATTTAAAATGGCATCAACAACTTTATGGTGAAAAACTAATGCCAGACGCCTTAAAATTTGCAACGATATATCACGCGAATGCTTCAAGTGCAATGACTTTGTCATGGATTTTATCGGATATGAAAGTCCCTGTAGAAGAAATGGCAAAAATGATTACCCAAATGCGAGGGCTTGGAATGGATGATTTATTTCAAGGAAGTGATTGTACAACAAATCCTTATAAAATTGACAAATAGTCTTTTTTGTCAATTTGTTGACAGAGTAATTTAATTATAAATTACTCTTTTTTTTTAGCGTATTACAATAAGAGTGAAAGAAGGAAAATGTATGAAAAAGACACTTTATTTAATGAGACATGGACAAACCTTATTTAATTTACAACATAAGATTCAAGGATGGTGTGATTCGCCACTTACGGAATTAGGAATCAAACAAGCGAAAGTTGCGGGAAAATGGTTTAAAGATCACGATATTACTTTTGATCATGCTTATTCAAGTACAAGTGAAAGATGTTGTGATACATTAGAACTTGTGACAGATATGCCTTATGTACGTACTAAAGGTTTAAAAGAAAACTATTATGGAGAGTTAGAAGGAGAAAGTGAAAGATTAAATTCTCATTTAACACCTAAAGATTGTGAAACATTCTATTTACAATATAAAGGAGAATCCTCTAATACGACAAGAGACCGTATGGTAAAAACTTTAACAGAAATTATGAATAAAGAAGACCATCATAGTGTTTTAGCCGTGAGTCACAGTGGGGCTTGTTTTAACTTTTTAAGAGCTTTCCAAGATCCTATGGAAGAATTAAAAAAAGGATTTGGAAACTGTTGTATTTTTATTTATGAATTCGATAATGGAACATTTACATTAAAAGATGTAATTAGACATCAAATCTAGGAGGAAATATGGAATACGTTAATTTAGGTAATACAGATATTAAAGTTTCAAAAGTATGTTTAGGATGTATGGGCTTTGGTGATCCACAAGCAGGAATGCATTCTTGGACACTTCCTTATGAAGAATCCAAAAAAATCATTAAACATGCCCTTGATCAAGGAATCAACTTTTTTGATACAGCAATGGGTTATCAAGGTGGAACATCAGAAGAATATTTAGGACGTGCAATTAAAGAATTTTCAAAAAGAGAAGATGTTGTTATTGCGACTAAATTTATGCCACGTAGCCAAGTACAAATTGACCAAGGAGTCAGTGCTCGAGAACATATTGAAACATGTTTAAATAATAGTCTAAAAAGGTTACAAATGGATTATGTAGATCTTTATATTCTTCATCGATGGGACAATGTAACACCCATTAAAGAAACAATGGAAATCTTAAATGATCTTGTTAAATCAAAAAAAGTAAGAGCCATTGGTGTTTCTAACTGTTTTGCTTGGCAAATTGCTCGGGCTAATGAAATTGCCAAAAACAATGGATGGGCAACTTTCCAATCAATTCAAGGACATTACAATCTTATTTTTAGAGAAGAAGAAAGAGAAATGAAACCTTATTGTGATTTAATGGGGGTTTCGATGACACCATACAGTTCACTTGCTTCTGGAAGACTTTCTAGACATCCAGGAGAAACATCTAAAAGATTAAAAGAAGATGCCTATGCTAAAGGAAAATATGATGAAAGTGAAAAAGAAGATCTTGTTATCATTCAAAGAGTTGAAGAACTTGCCAAAAAAAGAAATTGTTCAATGTCAGAAATTTCTTTAGCTTGGTTGATGTCTAAAGTAACTTCACCCGTTGTTGGTGCAACTAAATTAAGTCATATTGATACAGCTTGTAAGGCTTGTGATTTAAAATTAACAGTTGAGGAAATGAAATATTTAGAAGAATGTTATAAACCACATCCATTAGTGGGTGTCATGAAAGAAAATAATCAATAAAAACAAGAAAGATTCTTTTCTTGTTTTTTATTTTTTGTTATATTATAAAAGATGAACAAGAAAGAGAGTAGATAATATGGGTATTGTAGTAATTGGTGCAGTTTTTGTAGATATTAAAGGATTTCCACTAGATGCATATATTCCAACTGGAAGAAATGCAGGACATATTAAATATATTCATGGTGGTGTAAGTAGAAATGTGGTAGAAGATATAGCAAACATTGAATTACGTCCAACATTTTTATCAATTGTTGATGATAGTGCTTTGGGAGAAGATGTTATTCGTAAATTACAAAGACATAAAGTTAATACAGAATATGTTCAAAAAATTCCTGAGGGAATGGGAACATGGCTAGCTGTATTTGATAATGATGGTGATTTGGCAGGTTCTATTTCTCAACGTCCAAATTTAATGCCAATTTTGGATTTAATTAATGAAAAGGGCGATGAAATATTCAAAGATTGTGATTCAATTGTTTTAGAAGCTGATATTGATCCTGAAATTATAAAAACTGTTTTAGATTATTCAAAAAAATATAACAAAAAAGTATTTGGTGTTATTTCGAATATGACACTTGCAGTTGATAGAAGAGACTTATTACAACAATTTGATTGTTTGGTATGCAATGAATTAGAGGCAGGTATTTTCTTTGCTGAAAATTATAGTAAAAAAAGTCCAAAAGATTTATGTGAAATCATTTATCAAAAAGTTTCTGCAGGAGCTATTAAATCAATGGTTGTTACAATGGGAAGCAAAGGAAGTATTTATGCTGATCATTTAGGAAATAAAGGAATCTGTCCTGCTAAAAAAGTAACTGTTAGAGATACAACAGGTGCTGGTGATGCTTTTTGTGCAGGGTTAACAATAGGACTTACTTATAGAAAAGATCTTTCTGATGCAGTTGAAATTGGAACAAAATTAGCAGCTTCTGTTATTACATCATCAGAAAATGTATGTCCACGTTTTTTACCACGTGAATTGGGATTGGATATGGATGTATCTGATTGTTAAAAATATCCTAAAGGATTAGGATATTTTTTTTGACAGTCTATAAATAAAGTTATAGAATATGTGCAAGTAGGTGAATTTTATGGATTTAAAGAAAATAAAAATAACAAAACAAGCTAAAATATGTTTGAGTCTCCTTATAGCCATTATCATGCTTCTTTTTATCATTATTATTTTGTATAATGATAAATTTTATCCAAATACCTCAATAGGTGGAATAGATGTTTCAAATATGACTTTGTCAGAAGCTAAAAATGCTGTTCAAACAGATTTGAAAAATCATGTTCTTGTTATTAAAGGTAGAAATAATGCAAAATATGAATTAAGAGGCGCGGATATTGATTTGAATGCTAATTATGAAAAACAAGTAGAAGATTGCTTTAAAAAGACACATGGATTATTTTCGTTTTATAAAATAATTTCAGGTGAAGATTTTGATGTAAATTTTGATGTTTCTTATAATAAAGAGGCCTTTAAAAATAATCTTTCTCAATCATTTTTAATAACAGGAGATAATTATACAATTACAGCACCAGTAGATGCACATGTGGAATATGATAAGGCTGCTAAAAGTGGTAAAATTATTAAAGAAAAACAAGGAAATCAATTAGATCAAGATAAGTTTTATAGTTATGTTGAAAAGTCTATTCAACAATTAAAGACAAAAGTCAATTTAGATAAGGCAAATGTTTATTTAAAACCAAAATATGTACAAACTGATAAAGAGGTACTAAATGAGCTAAGCCAGTATAATAATTACTTATGTCGTTGGGTTCGTTTTGATATGGGTGAAAAACACTATGAAACAATTTCCCCTAAAGAAATTAAAGATTGGATAGTTATTGGTGATGATGCTTCTGTTTCAATTGATCAAGAAAAAATGGCACAATGGGTTGAAAAATTCTGTTTGAAATACAAAACAGTAGGAAAAACAAGAAAATTCAAGTCACATACTGGTGAAGTATTAGAAGTATCTGGTGGAGATTATGGATGGCAAATTGATTATAGTCAAACTGTTGATCAAGTTTATAAAGCGTTGACAGAAAATAATACGCAAAGTGATGTAGATGCATATGTAAAAAATAAAAGTAATACAAACAAGA
Organism: Faecalibacillus sp. MSK20_93; assembly: GCF_020589945.1. Taxonomy (NCBI): domain Bacteria; kingdom Bacillati; phylum Bacillota; class Erysipelotrichia; order Erysipelotrichales; family Coprobacillaceae; genus Faecalibacillus; species Faecalibacillus sp. MSK20_93. The sequence goes on from NZ_JAJDKA010000003.1 coordinate 52,173, forward strand.
AAAAATTACTTAAGAAGTTAGAACCTATTTATAAAAATAAAGCTTACAAAATGAACTTTGAAAATCCAACAGAAGATTATAATACTCAAACATATAGTGAAGTAGATATTTCAGAGCAAATGGTTTATGTTTTCCAAAATGGACAAGTTGTTTATAGTGCAAAATGTGTAACAGGACTTCCAAGTGATGCAACACGTTCTACTAAAACAGGATGCTGGTATATAAAAGATAAAAAACTCGAATATACTTTAACAGGTGCGGATTATACAACACCAACTAAATATTGGGTTCGTATTACATGGACTGGAACAGGATATCATTATATGAATCGAAGTGATTGGGATAAATGGTCGCCTGAATTATATAAAACAAGAGGTTCTCATGGATGCGTTAATTTACAATTAGAAGATGTTAAAAATATTTACAATCTTGTTTCTATGAGAGACATGGTATTTATACATGATTAGAAACCATCGAAAGATGGTTTTTTAATTTGCAAATGAATTGCATATTTATTGACATAATAAAAGATGAATGCTAGAATCTAGTAAAATGCAAATGAATTGCAAATTAGAGGTGGTAATATGCGTTATAAAACGAAAACTTTTCAATTGATTGAAAATTACTTGAAAACGTGTTGTGATAAATGCTTTCGAGCACATGATGTTTACGATTATATCGTAGCAAATGAAATGAAAGTAAATATCTCAACTGTTTATAGGAATTTAGAACAGTTTGTTGAAGCAGGACAATTAATTAAATATAAATCGGGGAATAATGATGTTTGGATGTATCGTCTCAATCAACAGTTTAGTCAATGTCATGAACATCTTCATTTACAATGTAAAGAATGTGGGAAAATTATTCATATAAAAAAAGAATCGATGGATTCTATCATCGCAATGCTAGAAAAAGATTATAAATTCTTTTTAGACTGTGATATTTCTACTATTGGTGGTTTATGCAAAACATGTATGATGAAAAAGGAGTTAAAATGAACAAATTATTAAAATACACATTTATGTTATTATGCTGTTTTTTGCTGATGGGATGTTTACCTTTAGATAAAGAAACAGATAAAAAAAGTATTGTTTGTACAACGTATGCCCAATATAATTGGTTACAAGAAATTATTGGGGAGAATAATTCAACATTTGAACTTACTTTACTTATTAAAGATGGAGCTGATTTACATAGTTATCAGCCAACAATTCAAGATTTAGCAAAGGTATCATCTGCTGACTTATTTGTATATGTTGGTGGAGAATCCGAACAATGGGTAAGTGATGCGTTAAAAGAAGCAAAAAATAAAAATATGTTAGTTGTTGATATGATGGATGTTTTAAAAGAGAGAATCAAGGAAGAAGAACATGTGGAAGGAATGAAAGAAGATCACGACGAAAATGAAGATGAAAGTGAATATGATGAACATGTTTGGCTTTCACTTATTAATGCACATGAAGTGGTTCGCTATCTATCAAATGAAGTACAAAAATTAGATGATGTCCACAAAAAAACATATGAAGAAAATACGATACGCTATTTAAATGATATTGATGATTTAAATCATCAATATGAACAAGTGGTAGAAAATGCCACTACTAAAACATTACTTTTTGCAGATCGTTTTCCATTTAGATATTTACTGGATGATTATGATCTTAATTATTATGCAGCTTTTCCTGGATGTTCTGCAGATGTCGAAGCAAGTTTTTATACGATTACTTTTCTAGCAAATAAAATAGATCAATTGGATTTAAAAAGTATTTTTGTTATTGATCAAACAAATTTAAAAATTGCACAAACAGTTAAAGATAATACAAAAAAGAAAAATCAAAAAATCATGTATTTAGATTCTTTACAGTCAGTTGATGATCAGAAAATCAAGGATGGTTATAGTTATTTAAAGGCAATGAAATATAATTTAAAAGTGCTTAAAAAGGCATTATAAAATAAGGAGATATTATGTCATATATAAAGGTAGAAGATTTATCATTGGGATATGATAGTGAAATTGTTTGTTCAAATATAAATTTTGAAATTAATAAAAATGACTATTTATGTATTATAGGAGAAAATGGGGCAGGGAAAAGTACCTTGATCAAGACAATTTTAGATTTAAAAGAAAAAAAAGCAGGTAAGATTTTATTTTCTGAAAATTTAAAAAAATCAGAAATAGGGTATCTTCCTCAACAAACAGTTGTTCAAAAAGATTTTCCAGCCACTGTCTATGAAGTTGTTTTATCAGGTATGTTGTCACAATTAAAATATCGCCCTTTTTATACAAAAAAAGAAAAAAAACATGCAAAACAAGAAATGGAAAAATTGGGAATTACGCATTTACAAAATAAAAGTTATCGCCAGTTATCTGGTGGACAACAACAACGTGTTTTATTAGCAAGAGCTTTATGTGCTTCAGATAAAATTATATTATTAGATGAACCAGTAACTGGTTTGGATCCTCAGGTTACACAAGAATTTTATGGCTTATTAAAATCATTAAATGAACAAGGAATGACTATTGTCATGGTTTCTCATGACTTATCTGTATTAAAATATGCAACACATGTTTTATATTTAAAGAAAAAAGTTCCCATTTTTATGGAAAAAGAAATGTTTATTGAAAGGTATGGAAAGGAGATTTATAATGACTAATTTTATTGCAACATTACAATATTATTTTTCTTATCCTTTTGTACAGTATGCTTTAATTGTTGGAGTTTTAATTGCTTTATGTTCTTCATTATTAGGGGTAACACTTGTTTTAAAACGTTTTTCATTTATTGGGGATGGTCTTTCACATGTTGCCTTTGGGGCAATGGCTGTGGCGACGGTTTTACAGTTTACATCACAAACTTTATTTATCATGATTGTTACAGTTATTGCAGCTATTTTTCTTTTAAGGACGGGGCAAAATACTAAAATAAAAGGAGATTCGTCTATTGCTATGCTATCTGTAGGGGCTTTAGCTATCGGTTATTTAGTAATGAACATTTTTTCAACTTCAGCTAATGTTTCTGGAGATGTTTGTTCAACGCTTTTTGGGTCAACAACAATTTTAACTTTGACACATTTTGAAGTAGTCGTTTGTATTGTTATGTCATTGCTTGTTGTGTTGTTTTATGTTTTATTTTATAATCGAATCTTTGCAGTTACTTTTGATGAAGAATTTATGAAGGCAACGGGCAAAAAAGTAGAATTATATAATTTGATTATTGCTGTTTTAACAGCCGTAATTATTGTTCTTGCGATGAATTTAGTAGGTTCATTATTAATTACAGCTTTGCTTATTTTTCCAGCTTTGTCAGCAATGAAAATAATGAATAGTTTTAAAGGAGTCGTTATTTATTCTGCGATTTTATCAGTTATTGGAGCATTTGTAGGAATTATATTATCAATATTGTTTTCAACTCCTGTTGGAGCAACTGTTGTTTTTATTAATATTATGATCTTTATTATTAATTGGATAATTTCAATATTTAAATAAGTGATTGAAAATCCTTTCTTTTCAAAAAGAAAGGATTTTGTTAAAATATATGAGGTGATTATAAATGGATGGAATATTATTAATAAATAAACCTGCAGGCTATACAAGCCATGATATTGTAGGAATAGTAAGAAAAAAATTACATACAAAAAAAGTAGGACATTGTGGAACATTAGATCCTGATGCAACGGGTGTACTTGTTGTATGTGTCAATAAAGCAACAAAAGCAATTCAATTTTTGATGAGCGATACAAAAGTATACAGGGCAACTTTATCACTAGGGAAAAGTACAGATACATATGATGCCAGTGGAAAAATATTAGAAGAAAAAGAAGTTGGACAAATATCACAAGCACAAGTTATTGATGTTTTAAATTCATTTTTAGGAAAATCTAAGCAAAAACCGCCAATTTATTCAGCAATTAAAGTAAATGGTAAAAAGCTTTATGAGTATGCAAGAAACGGTGAAGAAGTAGAAATTAAAGAACGTGATATAGAGATTATGATGATTGAATTAATTGATTTTTCAAATAATGAGATTGTTTTCGATGTTAAATGTTCTAAAGGAACCTATATTCGTTCTTTATGTGTTGATATTGCTAAAAAACTAGGGTATCCAGGACATATGTCTCATCTAGAAAGAAGACAGGCAGGGCGCTTTTTAATTACGGATTGTATTACTTTAGAACAGTTAGAAAATGATGATTATTCTTTACATTCAATAGATGACGCTTTGTGTGGTTTTCCTCAATTAAAATTAGATGATCCAACGCCAGTTTATCATGGTAAACAAATTAAAAGTGATTTGACTGGTCAAGTAGCGATTTATGATAATCAGAATCATTTATTAGCCATTTACGAAAGTACGGGACAAGGCTATTTGAAAAATGTTAGAGGTCTATGGTGATGGAAATCCTTCATTTGTCAGTTGATACTCCCATGCAAGTTCATGATTCTGTTTGTGCACTAGGCTTTTTTGATGGTGTTCATTTAGGACATCAACAACTTTTAAAAGAGGTTGAACATATTGCTAAAGAAAAGGGACTAAAAAAAGCAATAATGACATTTTCTGTACATCCTAAACAAATTTTAGAAAATAATGATTATCATTATTTGATGTCATTATCGGAAAAAATAAATATTTTAAAACAATGGCAATTTGACTATTTTTATATTATTGATTTTGATCAAACTGTTGCAAATTTAAAACCCAATACTTTTTTACAAAATTATATTATAAATCATCAAATAAAACATGTTGTATGTGGTTTTGATTTTCATTTTGGGAAAAAAGGAATGGGCGATGTACATGTTTTACAAGAAAATAAATCATTTGATGTAACTGTCATAGAAGAGTACAGTGAGGATGCATTAAAAGTATCTTCATCGTACATAAAAAAGTTGTTAAATGAAGGAAATATTGAAAAAGCAAATCATTTATTGACACGATTTTATCGTGTCTCTGGACAAGTTATTTATGGTTTGCAAAATGGGAGAAAGATTGGTTTTCCTACGGCCAATATTGATTATGGACATTATGTTGTTTTAAAAAAAGGTGTTTATGGGGTCTATATAACTATTAAAGGAAAGCAATATAAAGGAATGGCTAATATTGGTTATAATCCTACAGTAGGGCTTATTGATAACTTATCTTTAGAAGTCAATATTTTTGATTTTGATCAAGATATTTATGGTGAAGATGTGGATGTGGATTTTGTGTTTAGGGTAAGAGATGAAAAGAAATTTAAATCTTTAAATCACTTAAAAGAACAATTACAAAAAGATAAAAAACATATTGATCAATTTCTGGATTAATATGTTTTTCTTTTGTCTAAAATATAAGAGGTGAAGAAAATTGCTTTATATTCATTTATTTCTAGCAAATTTAATATGGGGATTAAATGTGATTGTTACAAAATTAAATTATGATTCTTTTCATCCTCTTTTTTTAGCAATGCTAAAGATACTTTTTTCTGTATTAGCGTTGCTGTTTTATATTTATTATAAAAAAATTTCTTTTGAAAAAGTATCTATAAAAAAATTAATAGTGCAAACAAATTTAATTAATGTTATTAATTTTTTGTTGACATATTATGGTATGCAATATGTAGAAGGGACGATGACAGCAACGATTAATTGTTTAGCACCAGTTATGATGTTTATTGTATCTGTTTCTTTGTGCAAATGGAATTGGAAAATTCTGATCTCATTTATGATAAGTTTTTTAGGATTTTTAATAGCCATTCATTTTCGACTTTTTAATATAGGAAAGGGAATCTTTTTTTTAATAACGGCATTGTTTATTTACAATTTTGGTAATTATCGATTAAAAGATATTACACATAATACATTCATTTATAACTTATATATGTTATTAATAGCTTTTTTTGAATTTATTGTTATTTTGTTGTTTCAAAAGAATGATTTATTTAAAACAGTAAACACTTTTTCTTTATGGTTATTTATTTTAACTTCTGGAATTGGATATGCCTATATTCAATGTGTTTATTTTTTATCAATTCATTCAATAGGTCCTTTAAAAACAAGTTTTTTTATGGCATTTAGTCCTGCTTTTACCTATTTTTTCTCTTTGATTTTATTAAAAGAAAAATTTGATTTTTTTGTTTTAATTGGATTTATAGTGATTTTTACAGCTTCGTTTTATTTTATCTCAAAGAAAGAAAATTAGATTTAGACAAGTATATGACTTCATGATATACTTATATGTAGAAATGTGATTAAAAGAGGTTGTTAACATGAAATATTTAAATGAAATTATAAATGTATTAGGAATGAAAACAATTATTATTATTTCGGTAAGTATTTTAGTTTTGATATTGGTTATTTTGACATATCGCTTGTTAAAATTAAAACATTATCGTAATGAAATTGTTGATTTAGAAAATAAAATGAATGCAATTAAATCCTTACCTATTCAATATCGACTAGGAAGGGTAAAAGGAATTGCTAAAAATATGCCAGAATTGCAAGAAAAATATGAAACTTATGATGCAAAATTTGCTGAATTAACAGATCTTCAAAATGATGAAATCATTCCGCTTGTTAATGATATTGATGAAGCACTTTATTATCGAAAATTACGAGGTGTTCAAAAAAAGATGAACTCTTTAGAGGAAAAAGTGATTCATTATGCAAAGGAATCAAAACAACTTTTAAAAGATATAGAAGTTATTACAGAAATTGAAAATATTCAAAGATTAGAAATTATCAAAGTTAAAGAAAAATATCGTGCTACAAATGATAACTATGCACAGATTCGTTTTAAAGTTGAAGACTACGTTCCTAAAGTACAAGATGTATTTCATGATATTGATGAACGCTTTGTTGAATTAGAAAATTATATGAATAATCAACAATTTGAAGAAGCTAAGACATATACAGAAGATATTTCAAAATATATCGATGCTTTAGATCAACAGTTAAGTGATTTACCTACATATATTTCTGTTGTTCGTCAATATTTACCAAAACGCTTAAATGAACTAAAGTCAATTATGCAAGATATGCAAGAAAAAGATTTTGCTGTTGAAAGAATGAATGCTACGATCCGTATTTCTAAGATTGATAATGATTTACACGAGACAGAAAAAAATATAAAGAATTTAAAATTGGAAAACGTTGGACAAAATATAGAAGTCATGACGGATGAGTTAAATCTATTGTATTCTGATTTTGAAAAAGAAAAGAATGCATATGCACTCTACGAAGAAAAACGAAATGAATGTTATAAATTCGTTAATAAGATAGAAAGCGGACTTTTAGAGGCTAAAGAAAGTATTCATGAGTTAGAAAAAAACTATATTTTAGATGATTATACGATTACAATAGAAGATGATTATAATCAATTTCAATCAATTGTTGATGATTTAGCGGAAATTACAAAGATTATTGAAACTAAAGATTTTTCTTATATAGAAATGATTGATGATTTTTCAAGAATTGTTGAACAAAGTAAACCATATAATGATTCTTTGATTAAACATATTGAATTAGCAGAAACATTACGTATTCAAGAAAAGAGAGCTTTGGATGAGTTAGACAATATTAATATTGTTTTATTAGAAATTAAATCTGAAATTAGAAATAAACATTTACCAATGATTAGTGAATCTTATCAAGATTATATTGATGACTCTTATCAAAAAGCAGATTCCATCTTAAATTTTATTAGAAAAAGACCAATTGATTTAAAGAGTTTATCACTTCAAGTAGATGCTGCAAGAGATGTTATTTATAAATTGTATGATAATGTGCATAATTTGATTGTTACTGCTGAAATGGTAGAGGATGCAATTGTTTTTGGAAATAGATATCGTTCTTCATTTTTAGAAGTTAATACAGAGCTTACAAAAGCGGAATTACTTTATAGAAATGGGGAATATACTAAAGCATTATCAACAGCTGTTGATATTATTGAAAAAATAAAACCGGATTCTTATGAAATGTTGGTTAATAAAAAAAGTCCTAAGGCTGAATAGGACTTTTTTCATGAGGGTCATATGTTATCGAAAATTGAATAAAAATAAAATATGGAGGGAAATATGGTATATCTAGATTATGCTGCGACAACACCTTATAATAAGGATGTTTTAAAAACATATACACAATTGTTAGAAAAATATTTTTATAATGCTGATAGTATTTATAGTCAAGGAATTGAAGTGAATCGCTTATTAGAAAAATCGAGAGGTTTACTTGCTAAAATGTTAGATGTTGATGAAGAAGAAATGATTTTTACAAGTTGTGGAAGTGAAGCAAACAATATGGCTATTAAAGGAATTGCTTTTCAATATCAAAATAGAGGGAAACATATTATCACAACTTCGATAGAACATTCTTCAGTGTATGAAACATGTAAAGAATTAGAAGAAGTATTTGGATTTGAAGTAACTTATTTACCTGTTGATCATACGGGACATATTCAAATTGATGATTTAAAGAAAAGTATTCGAAATGATACGATTTTAGTGAGTGTCATGTGTATTAATAATGAAGTTGGATCTATTCAACCCATTGAGGAAACAAAAAATGTGCTCCAAGATCATCCGCTTGTTAAGTTTCATGTTGATATGGTGCAAGCTTTAGGTAAGATAAAGATAGATTTAAAAGGTATCGACTGTGCATCGTTTTCTGCACATAAAATAAATGGTTTAAAGGGGAGCGGATTGCTTTTTAAAAGAAAATCTACTACTTTAGTACCACTTATTAATGGAGGACAGCAAGAGTTTGGTTTACGTGGAGGAACTAGTAATGCTTGTACGTATATTGTTCTTGCTAAAACTTTAAGATTAGCATTAGAAAATTTTGATCAAAAAGAAAAATATGTTTCGAAATTAAGTAAATATTTAATAAAAGAATTACAGACAATTCCAGATGTTATTATTAACACTGGAGGTAAAGTGTCAAGTCATATTGTTAATTTTTCATGTATTGGTTATAAACCAGAAGTTATTTTGCATGCTTTGGAGGAAAAAGATATTCTTATTTCTACAAGAAGTGCGTGTAGTTCTAAAACAAGTGATGTTTCCAGGGTGATGCAACAATTGCATTTGCCTGATGAAGTTGCAAAAAGTGCTTTGAGAGTAAGTATAAGTGATTTGACAAAAGAAGAAGAAATTGATAAATTTATTTATTGTTTGAAAGAAGTATTAGATTCAATAAAAAAACAGAGGTAAGATATGGAAGCAAATTATATTGTCGTTCGTTTTGGAGAACTTACAACAAAAGGTAAAAATAGAAAATTATTTACACAAAAATTATTAAAAAACACAAAAGAAATTCTTTTTGAATTTCCACAATTACAATATCAATTACAATATGATCGTTTATACATTTATCTAAATGGTGCAAATCATTTGTTAGTCAATGAAAAATTAAAAACAGTTTTTGGTATTCATTCTTTTTCAAATGCCTATAAATTTGAAAAAGATCTAGATGTTGTTAAAGATGCAATTGCTAAAATGATCAACGAAGATACCAAAACAACATTTAAAATCAACACAAAACGTAGTGATAAAACATTTCCTAAAAAGTCACAAGACATTAATAGAGAAATTGCAGGACATGTTTTTCATCATGTAGATAGACAGTTAAAAGTAGATGTTCATCATCCAGAAATGTTGGTTACAGTTGAGATTAGACATGACGCTATTTACGTTATGACAAATATTATCAAAGGTGCAGGTGGATATCCTGTTGGTATTGGTGGAAAGGCATTGTTAATGTTATCGGGTGGAATTGATTCTCCTGTAGCAGGATACTTAACTTTAAAACGTGGTGTCGATATTGAATGTGTTCACTTTGCAGCGCCACCATACACAAATGAATTTGCTAGAGAAAAAGTTTTTGATTTAGTAGATAAATTAAGACATTATACACATGGTCAAATTACAGTTCATGTTGTTAATTTTACAAAATTACAACTTGCAGTTTATGATCATTGTGATGAAAGTTATGCCATGACAGTTATGCGTAGAATGATGTATCGTATTGGAGAAAAACTTGCTATAAAAAATCATTGTTTAGCACTTGTTAACGGTGAAAGTATTGGACAAGTGGCTTCACAAACATTAGATAGTATGAATGTAATCAATCAAGTTATTTCAATTCCGGTATTAAGACCTGTGTTATGTCTTGATAAATTAGAAATTATTGATATTGCTCAAAAAATAGATACTTATGATATTTCTATTAGACCACATGAGGATTGTTGTACAATTTTCACACCTAAAGCACCTGCTACAAAACCAAAAAGTTATAAGGCTGAAGCTTTTGAAGTAACTTTTGATTATGAAACATATGTTAATGAATGTGTAGAAAATGTTGAAACAATTGTTGTTGATGCAAATTATAAAAATGATGAAGATATTTTTTAAAAAAAGCGTATAGTTTTTTATTCCTGATGCAAAATAAAAGTGTCAGGAGGTGACACAACATGGCACAAAGTAATAATAGCAATAGATTAGTTGTACCAGGAGCTCAAAATGCGATTGACCAAATGAAATATGAAATTGCAAATGAATTTGGTGTTAATTTAGGTCCTGATACAACTGCTAGAGCGAATGGCTCTGTTGGTGGAGAAATTACTAAAAGATTAGTTAAAATGGGACAAGAACAAATGTCTCGTTCTTCATATAATAACAAATAGTAATATGGGAATAGTTTTCTTAATAAAAGAGGACTATTCTTTTTTTATGAGTGTTGAAAGAGCTTACATTTTTTTGATAATTTCACTAGAAATATTGTTTTTGTGTACTAAATTATGTACAATATAGTTATATTGCTAGGAGGTAAATTATGGTAAAAGTAATGGCGGTAAACGCAGGAAGTTCCTCTTTAAAATTCCAATTGATTAATATGCCAAGTGAAGAAGTTATCACTTCGGGATTAGTTGAAAGAATTGGACAAGAAGTTGGAAATTTTGTAATTAAAGTAAATGGAGAAAAAATACAAACACAAACACCAATTCCTGATCATCAAGTGGCAGTTGACTTATTATTAAATGCTCTTGTTGATCATCATATTGTTGAAAGTTTGGAAGAAATAGATGCAGTGGGACATCGTGTTGTACATGGAGGAGAAGATTTTGATGATTCTGTAGTCGTTGACGAAGAAGCAGTAAAAAAAGTTGCAGATTTAGCAGAGTTAGCTCCTTTACATAATCCAGCAAATATCATTGGTTATAAAGCATTTAAAGAAGCTTTGCCTGATCATGTAGGACATGTTTTTGTTTTTGATACGGCATTCCATCAAACATTAGATAAAGAAAGATATTTATATCCTTTACCACTTGAATATTATACAGATTTAAAAGTAAGAAAATATGGAGCACATGGGACAAGTCATAAATATGTTTCTCAACAAGCTATTGAAATGTTAGGAAATCCTAAAGAATCAAGAATTATCGTTTGTCATTTAGGAAATGGAGCAAGTGTTTCAGCTGTTCAAGATGGTAAATGTATTGATACATCTATGGGATTTACACCACTTGCAGGTGTAATGATGGGAACACGTTCTGGAGATGTTGATCCTTCAGTTATGCCTTATTTATGTAAAAAATTAAATAAAACAGCAGATGAAGTTTTAGAAATCTATAATAAAAAATCTGGAATGTTAGGAATTTCAGGCATTTCTTCTGATTCTAGAGATATTGAAAATGCCTTATTTAACGAAGGAAATGAACGTGCTTTATTAACTGGTTTATTATATGCACGTATTGTTTCAAAATATATTGGACAATATTACGCTGAATTAGGTGGTTGTGACGCTATTTGCTTTACAGCGGGAGTTGGTGAAAACGCTGCTTATTTAAGACGTTTAATTATTGACAATGTCTCAAGAGCATTTGGTGTTTTCTTAGATGAAGAGCTCAACAGCATTAGAAGTGATGAAAATCGTGTGATTTCACATCAGTATTCTCAAATTAAAGTGATGGTCATTCCAACAAATGAAGAAGTCATGATTGCAAGAGATACAGTTCGTTTGTTAGATTTATAAACCTGTGCAAACAGGTTTTTTCTTTGTCTAAGGTATGTTATTATAAAATAGGGTGAAAATTATGATAGAAAAGATTTTAAATAAAATAGATGAATATGAATGTATTTGTTTATATCGTCATGTTAATCCGGATTATGATGCTTTTGGGAGTCAATTTGGAATGTATGATTTAATTCAAAATACTTTTGAAAATAAAGAAGTCTATTTTGCAGGTGATTTTTCTTCTGATTTAGTGGCTAAATATCAATTTAATGGAGAAATAAATGAACCGAATTTTGAAAAACCAACTTTAGGAATTGTTTTAGATACAGCTAATCAAGAAAGAATTGATGGTAATATTAGTTTATGTAAAGAAATTATAAAAATTGATCACCATATTGTTGTTGATTCTTATGGAAATTTAAATTTAGAAGATAGTACAGCTTCTTCATGTAGTCAAATAGTGGCTTTGTTTTTAAAAAATAAACGTGTAAAACTTTCAAGCTTTGGAGCTGCGGCTCTTTATATGGGAATTATAGGGGATACAAATAGATTTATGTATTCAGCTACTGATGAGCGTACTTTTGAAGCGGCAATGTATTTATATAATTATGATTTTGATATGCAAGCACTTTATGAAAGAATGTATATGAAACATGTGAAAGATTTAAAAGTGAATGCTTTTATCCTAAATCATTATATTGAAGATGAGGGTGTTGCTTACTATGTTTTAAAAGATGAAGATTTAAAACATTTAAATATTTCAAGAGAAAGAGGCTCTGATTTTGTTAACTTATTAAGTTCAGTTGATGAATATAAAGTATGGTTAGCTATAACAGAAAATACAAAAGATCATAATTGGCGTGTTTCAATGAGATCGAGACATATTCCTGTTAATGAAATTGCGAATAAATATCGAGGTGGCGGACATGCGTTTGCTTCGGGGGCAACACTTTTATCTTTAGATGAATTACCTTTATTATTAAATGATATCAAGGAGAGAATAAATGAATAATTTTATACAAAGTATCATTGATGAAATAAAAAGACATTTTTCTTCATCTAAAATACAAACAACTAAAAAATGGAGCTATTTAATTCCATTGATTGTCGTTTGTCTTTTAGGTACTATAGGAGAGTATGTTTTATTACTACCAATTCATTATCAATCTCAAACATTTATTTTCCATTTGATTTTTTTAATTGTTATCTTTGTTATTTTACATGCGATATTATTAGGTACATTTGATAAAACATCTAAATATTTAATGTTTGTAGTCGTTGCCTTATTTGTTTATATAGGTGTTGGTTCGGTATATAGTTTGCCTATTTTTCATGCAAAAACATATCAAAATCAATTACAATTAAATAAAAAAGCTGATTTTTATAAAGATAATGAGACGATTTCTTATCAATCAATTCCTGTTGTAGATCGTGAAAGTGCTATTAAACTAGGTGATCGAAAAATGGGACAAATGATAGATTATGTTTCACAGTTTGAAGTAGATGAATCTTATGAACAAATTAATTATCAAGATACTCCTTATCGAGTTACACCATTAGAATATAGTGATTTAATTAAATGGATAACAAATCGAAAAGAAGGCTTACCAGCTTATGTTAAAGTGAATATGGTAAGTCAAGAGTCTGAAGTTGTTGAATTGAAAGAAGGCATGAAATATTCAAAATCTGAACATTTTGGTAGAAATATTAATCGTCATTTAAGGATGAATTATCCTACGAAAATGTTTGAAGAATTAGCTTTTGAAATTAACGATGAAGGTATTCCTTATTGGATTGCTCCTGTATTTGAATATAAAATAGGTCCTTTTGGTGGAAAAGATATTGTAGGAGCAGTTTTAGTAAATGCTGTTGATGGTAAGCATAAATATTATGATATTAAAGATATTCCTAATTGGGTAGATCGTGTTTATCCAGCAGATTTAATTATTCAACAGTTAGAAAATTATGGAAAATATACACATGGTTATATTAATTCTGTTTTCTCACAAAAAGGTGTGTTACAATCAACAGATGGATATAATTATATTGTTATTGATGATGATGTTTATTTGTACACAGGTCTTACAAGTGTTTCTAAAGATGCAAGTAATGTTGGATTTGCATTAATTAATTTACGTACAAAAGAAGGCAAATATTATCATATTTCTGGAGCAGAAGAATATTCGGCAATGTCTTCGGCAGAAGGAAAGGTACAAAACTTAAAATATAAAGCAACATTTCCAATTTTAGTCAATGCAGGAGGAGAGCCTACTTATTTCCTTTCTTTAAAAGATAGTAGTAATCTTGTTAAGATGTATGCTTTTGTCAGTGTTAAAAATTATCAAATTGTAGCAACAGGAAGTAGTGTATCTGAGGCTGAAAAAGCTTATTATGAGGTTTTATCTCAAAATGGTAAAAGTCATGAAGAATTTGAAGAAAATACTTTAACTGGCAAAATTTCTTCAATTAATAGTGCTGTTAAAGAAGGCAATAGTGTCTATTATTTTAAACTAGAGGGTGATGATCATATTTATATTGCGGATCTGTCCCTTTCTAATTCGTTACCGCTTGTACAAGCTGGCGATGAAGTTGAAATTCAATTTATTTCGAATGAACATCAAAGTGTGGTTATTAGTCAATTTAAAGCTAAATAATTTAAAATAGGAATACGAGTTATTCCTATTTTTTGCAATTTTATGAAATAATTATAATAAATAGAAAAAAAAGAGTGTATTTTTTATAAATATTTATTATAATGATAAAGCATTTTAAGATAAGGGAGAGGTTTAAATAATGATTCAATTTTTCAAAAAAAATATCGAATCTAATAAAAAACTAAGAACATTTGAAATAATTGTTTTATGTTTACTTGTTTTTACTTCAATTGGTTCAGTTTTTTATGGTTTGATGCAAATTCATAAAGACGTAGGAGATCTGCAATATGTTCAATCTGTCATGATGGATAGAGATAAAGATGAAGAAGATTATGATTCGGATAACAAAGTTTGTGATGTCATTTATCGAAAAGGTGATCAAAAACTTGTGGTATCTTATGATTATGAAGATTATGTTAAATTAAATAAAAATTCAATCAAAGCATATGAATTCAAAACAGAAAATGGACAAAATCTTTATTTTGATCATAAAGATGTAAGTCGTCAAGAAGCAAGTCATACTTATAAAGAAATGATGGCAGAAGAAACATTATCTGTTTTCAATTTAGCGAGTGCAACATTTATTTTAATGTTATCTGTTGCGATTATGATGTTATTCTCTAAACAATTTACAACATATGAAAAATCATGGTTTATCTCAATTATGGTGTTAGCTACGATTTTATCTGTGTTATTCCCAGAAGATAGTGCCAATGGTGTAAACGGTATTATCATTATGATTCTTTATTTATTAGATACATTCTTAAATATTTTATGTGAACTACTGATATCTAAACAATCAAGGTATAATTTCTTGGTTTCTGTCTTGGTAGAAATTGTGGAAATTGTTTCTTGTGTTGTTTTAATGTATCGTTTTGCAACAATGGCAACAACTTTATTTTTCTGGTTACCTATTGATATTATTAGTTATATTAACTGGTCTAAACATCGCGATGATGAAGAAGATGAACTTACAATGGTAAGAAAACTAAAAGGATATCAAGAAGTTTTAGTTATTATTGGTATTATTGTTTGGACAGTTGTTGTAGGTTATTTTATTAGTGGTTTAGATATCGCTACTGATTTTTATAACAATAAAACATTAGAAACGGCTATTATTTATATTGACGCTTGTGCATCAGCAGTTGGAATCGCCAACGGTCTCTTTATTTTCTTTAGATTAAGAGAACAATGGATTGCTTGGTATATATGTGCATTTTTAGAAGCAATTATTAACATAATGTCAGGACAATATGTTTTACTTCCTTTAAAACTGGGTTATTTTACAAATACAACTTATGGATATATTAAATGGAGTAGATATATCAAAGAACATCAAAATAAAGAAAAAGTATCTTTGTTTTAAAAAATTAATTTAAAATAAAATATTTTCAAAGTACTAAGAGTTTTTCAGGAGTACTTGAGAATGTTGATTGAAACTGTTACAATAGGACGTGTAAAAAATTATTAATAGGAGAGATAATGTATGGCAATTAGTGCAGGAGATTTTAGAACAGGATTAACTTTAATTATTGATGGTGATCCTTGCCAAGTGTTGGATTTCCAACATGTTAAACCTGGTAAAGGAGCAGCTATTTTAAAAACTAAAATGAGAAACTTGAAAACAGGAGCTATTCAAGAAAAGAACTTCAATGCTTCAACTAAATTTGATCAAGCTAATATTTCTAAAAAAGCAGCTCAATTTTCTTATGAAGCAGACAATACTTTCTACTTCATGGATATGGAAACATATGATACATATGAATTATCTGAAGAACAAGTTGGTTATAATAAATACTTTATTGTCGAAGGAACTGAAGTTTATTTAGTATTCTTTGAAGGATTATTATTAAACGTTTCTGTTTCTGAAAAAGTAGAATTAACTATTGTAGAAACAGATCCAGCTATTAAAGGGGCACCATCTAACCAAACAAAAGACGCTAAAACTGAAACAGGTTTAACTCTTAGAGTTCCTCAATTTATCGAACAAGGTGAAAAAATCGTTGTTTTTTCAGCTGATGGAAAATACGCAGGAAGAGCTTAATAAAGCTCTTTTTTATCATGGGTAAAGTTGTATTAATTACAGGTGGGGCCAAAGGTATTGGTAGAGCCATTGCTTTAGAGTTAGCGAAGAATCGATATGATATTGTTATTAATTATTTAACGTCAAATCAAGAAGCAGAATGTTTAAAAGAACATATTATTCAACAATATCATGTACGTTGTTTGGCTTTAAAAGCAGATGTTTCTAAAGAAGATCAAGTTGAAAAAATGATTCAAGAAATTGATGAACGATTAGGTGGTGTTGATATTTTAATCAATAATGCAGGAATTGATTTATCTAATTTGTTTCATTTAAAAACGGCGGATGAATTTAGAAAGACTTTAGATGTTAATGTTGTGGGGGCTTATAATTGTAGTAAAAGTGTTTCAGCACATATGCTTAAACAAGACTATGGACGTATTATCAATATTTCCTCGACAAATGGCATGAATACATATTATCCTATGTGTATTGATTATGATGCTTCTAAAGCGGCGCTTATTTCTTTAACACACAATTTGGCGTTTGAGTTTGGACCCTATATTCATGTAAATTGTATTGCTCCAGGATTTCTTGGTACAGAAAATGAACTTGATGGCTATGATGAAGAATTTTTAAAAGAAGAACAAGAAAAAATTATGGTTAAACGCTATGGCAAACCTGAAGAAGTGGCTTATTTAGTGAAGTTTTTGATTAGTGATGAAGCTAATTTTATCAATAATTCGATTATTCGAATTGATGGTGGACAAATAGGAAGTATGTAAAAAAGACTCAATTGTTGATTCAACAGTTGAGTCTTTTTTTTATTTGTTTTTCATTTGCGTTAAGGCAAGTAAAATAGAAAGCTTACCATATTCGATTGATAAACCACCTTGCATATATAAAGTATAAGGTTCTTTTACAGGGGCATCCGCGCTTAATTCAATAGTACTTCCTTGAGTAAAACTTCCACTAGCCATAACTTCATCAAAAGGATAACCAGGCATTGGGGCAGGAAGAACACGTACAAAGGAATCAATTGGACTTGATGATTGGATTCCTTGAGTGAAATTCACTAATTTTTCCTTACTATGTAAATCTAATGTTTGGATAAGGTCTGTTCTTTTTTCGTTATAACATGGTGATACATGTTCATATCCTAATTTTTCTAACATGTATGAAGTAAAAATAGCTGTTTTTAAAGCATTTTTTACAGCATTAGGA
Organism: Faecalibacillus sp. MSK20_93; assembly: GCF_020589945.1. Classification (NCBI taxonomy): domain Bacteria; kingdom Bacillati; phylum Bacillota; class Erysipelotrichia; order Erysipelotrichales; family Coprobacillaceae; genus Faecalibacillus; species Faecalibacillus sp. MSK20_93. The sequence goes on from NZ_JAJDKA010000003.1 coordinate 70,060, forward strand.
GCCATGAATACACCTTTAAAGAAAGCATTGTTAAGATTAAAGTTAGCGCCTAAGTCTTTACCAATACCAGGGGCAGTAAGTCTTTGTGCGACTTCGTAAACTAAATCTTTTTTACCGGCAACATAACCACCTGTTGGAGCAATTCCACCACCTAAGTTTTTCATTAATGATCCTACAACAATATCAGCGCCAATATCTCCAGGTTCTTTTGTTTCTACAAGTTCACCATAACAGTTATCAACCATAATGATGACTTCTTGATTAACTTCTCTAATTTTATGAATAATTGATTCTATTTTATCGATTGTAAGTGATAAACGTTGACTATATCCACGAGAACGTTGAATTTCAACAAGTTTTACATTTTTTTGTTGGAGTCTTTCAACAATACTTTCTTCATCAAATTCATTATCAATTAAATCGATTTGTTCGTAATTTACACCATAGGCTTTTAATGATTGATTTGAATCACCACTTATACCAATCATTTCTTGTAAAGAATCATAAGGTTCACCACTTATAGAAATCATGGTATCACCATGTTTTAATAAAGCAGAAAGAGTTAAATATAATGCATTTGTTCCTGACATGATTTGAGGTCTTACTAAAGCATCTTCACATCCTAAAATAGAAGCAAAAATTCTTTCTAGTTTATCTCTTCCTTCATCATAGTTACCATAACCATTAATATCGGTAAAATCACTATAAGAAACTTGATTTTCTATAAAAGCAGATAAAACTTTATTTGAATTAACAAGGCAAAGTTCATCTACTTGGGCATAAATGTCTTTTAAATCATTATCTGATTGTTTAGCTAAAGCTAATAAATCTTGGTCTATTTTTTCTAATATCATTTTTACATCTCCTTTAATCCTGATATATTATACAATAAATATTTTTTTTGTGTATCTTTATCGACAAACTTCTTAGAAAGTAAATCCTAGTAGATTGTATTATTTTATTGTTTTATGATATAATTTTGAATTGAATTGAGGTGTATAAGATGAAACCAAGGATTTTAGTTGTTGATGATGAACAAGATATTAGAGAGTTGCTTAAATTTTATTTAAATAAAGAAGGCTATGAAGTGATTGAAGCGGCCAATGGTGAAGAAGCATTGACCATTTTTGAAAATGAATATATTGATTTAGGAATTATCGATGTCATGATGCCTAAAATGGATGGCTTTGAACTTGTTGAAAGTATGAAAGAATTTAAAGATGTTCCTTGTATTATGCTTACTGCCAAGGGGGAAAGCAAGGATAAGTTACGTGGCTTTTCTTCAGGGGTTGATGACTATGTTGTTAAACCTTTTGATCCTAATGAATTAATGGCTAGAGTTAAAGCAATTATGAAAAGATATGATATTAATACATCGCATATTGTACGTTTAAATGAAGTTGAATTGGATGGGGATAAATATGAAATCAGATATAAAGATGAATGTATTCATTTGCCACTAAAACAATTTGAATTATTATTTGAACTTGCTAAACATCCTAACCAAATTTTTTCAAGGGAACAGTTGATTGAAAAGATTTGGGGTATGGATTACGATGGGTTTGATCGTACAGTAGATGTCCATATTAAAAGAATTAGAGAAAATATCGGGCATTTACCAGGTTTTAATGTTGTAACAGTTAGAGGATTAGGATACAAAGTTGAGGTAGAGTAGATGAAATCTATTTATTCAAAATTGATTTTTGGCTTTTTTATTACAATCGTAGCTTCCTTTTCAGTAGCAGGTTTTGTATCTTTAAGATTAAATGACCAACAAATTGAATCCACAGTAGAAGAAGATTTGATTACAACAAATGATTATGTTTCTAAAGTGATTTCAAATATTAATATTGAAAATAGGGATGATATTATTGATTTATATGCAAAAAGTAGTGAAATGGCCATAACATGTTATTCAAGCAGTGAAGGCTATGTTGCTTATGGAAACAAAAAATATAATCCAACACCTGAACAGATGATGGCAATGTTTAAAAGTACAAACAATGAGCTTTCCTTTAAGCATCATAATGAAGTGCTAGCGTATGGTACAAAGAATATGATCAATGGGCAAGAGTATTATATCTATGTTCAAAAAGATACCAGTGGTCAAAAAAGTGCAATTGCTAATTCAGCAATTTTGATTTTGGGGTGTGTTTTTTTAACAGGAAGCATTGTCTTTTTAGTAATTGCCGATATTATTGTTAAACCTTTAACACGTTTAACAAATGCAATCAAAGAACTGAGCAATGGAAATTATAATGTTCGTGTTGATAATGTTGGACAAGATGAAATTTCTAAATTAAATCAAGGATTTAATCAAATGGCGAGGCAACTTGCAAAACAAGATGAAACAAGGCAAAAGTTTATTTCAGATATTTCTCATGAATTTCAAACACCATTGACGTCTATTCAAGGATTTGCCAATATTTTAAAAGAAGAAGACTTGCCAAAAGAACAAAGAGTAAAATATGCGAATATTATTTTATATAATAGTAAAAGATTATCTTCTCTAGCAAAAAATATGTTACAATTGACCTTGCTTGATAGAGAAGAGATTGAATTAGAGTTAACAAATTATTCATTAGTTGAACAAATGAATCGAGTTATTTCTACTCAAGAAAATCAAGCAATGGAAAAAAATATAGAAATTGTCTTTGAGATGCCTAAAAAAGAAATATTTATAGAAGGAGACGAACAACGTTTAGAACAAGTTTGGACCAATATTATTTCAAATGCTATAAAGTATACAAATGAAGGTGGACTCATTACAATTACGATGAAAAAAAATTCTAAAGATATAGAAATTTCTATAGAAGACACGGGTATTGGAATGTCTAAAGAAGTCGTTTCTCATATTTTTGAAAGATTTTATAGAGAAGATAAAGCAAGAAACGTTGAAGGAAATGGACTCGGCTTAGCAATTGTAAAATCTATTGTTGATTTACATCATGGGAAGATAGATATTTTATCTCAAGTAGATGTGGGTACAAATTTTATTGTAAGACTGCCAATTGAAAAACAAAAATTAATTGAAAGATTGAAAAGGTAAGGGGATTAGTATGTTAGAATTAAAAGAAAAGATTTTAAGTGATGGAGAAATTATTGAACCAGATATTTTAAAAGTAGATAGTTTTATTAATCATCAAATTGATCCAAAAACTTATAGATCAATTGCTAAAGAAATTAAAAGAAGATTTGCAGGGGAAAAAATCGATAAGATTTTAACAATTGAAGCATCAGGAATTGCACTGGGATTAGCACTTAGCTATGAATTAAATGATATTCCTGTTGTTTTTGCTAAAAAAGGAACATCTAAAACAGTTAATGATGATTTATATACAAGTGAAGTATATTCATATACTAAAGGAACAAGATATATTGCTTGCGTTAAAAAGAAATATTTAAATGAAAATGAAAATGTGATACTTGTAGATGATTTCTTAGCTGATGGAAATGCAATGCTTGGATTAGTCGATATGTGTAATCAAGCAAAAGCACATATTGTTGGATGCGGTATCATTATTGAAAAAGGATTTCAAAAAGGACATCAAAAATTAGTTGATTTAGGTTATAGAGTAGAATCGCTTGCGATTATTGAATCGTTTGAAAATGGTAAAATAGTTTTCAAATAGGCTAGAAAGGAGCATCTATGTATTTAAAAAAAATAGAATTACATGGATTTAAATCATTTGCAGATAAAGTTAATATAGAATTTCAGCCGGGAATAACAGGAATTGTAGGGCCTAATGGATGTGGAAAATCTAATATTTCGGATGCAGTTAGATGGGTATTAGGTGAACAATCTGTAAAATCTTTACGTGGAAGTAATATGGCAGATGTTATTTTTGCTGGTTCTCAAGATCGTCGGGCACAAAATTTAGCTGAAGTTACTTTAATATTTGATAATAGTGATCGTATGCTCAATTATGACTATAATGAAGTTGAAATTACTAGACGTCTTTATCGACAAGGAAATGAGGCTGAATATCTTTTAAATCGGCAACAATGTCGTTTAAAAGATATTACAGATTTGCTTTTAGATACGGGACTTGGAAGAGATTCGCTTTCTATTATTTCTCAAGGAAATATTTCTAATTTTGCTGATAGTCGTCCTGAAGAAAGACGAGTTATTTTTGAAGAAGCTGCAGGAGTTTCTAAATATAAAAAAAGAAAAATTGAGGCTATTAGAAAATTAGAGAGAACAACGGATAATTTAAATCGTATAAAAGATATTGTTTATGAATTAGAAAAACAAATAGCACCATTAAAAAAACAAAAAGAAAAAGCAGAAGTATTTTTAACGTTGAAGGAAAAACTTACTTCAATTGAAGTAAATGTACTTGTTCATGAAGTTTCGGAATTAAAACATCAACTAGATACGCTATCTTTACAATTAAAAGACCTTAATGAACGACACAGTTCATTAGATGCAGAAATTTTATTGAAAGAAAGTGCTGATGATGAGATAAAAAAGAAAATGTTTGTTTTAGATAATGAAATAAACTCTCTACAAAGTCAATTATTAGAATCGATGTCTGAAGTTTCAAGACTAGAAACAAGTAAAATAGAGGTTGATCAAAAAAGAAAACATGCTTTACAGTCTCAAAACAGTGATGATATAAAGAAGAAATTAGATAACTTAAAAGCTATTTTGACGGATTTGATTGAAGAATATAATGACCGTGTTGAACGATTAAAAACAACAGAAAAATCTCTTGAAGATTTATCTCAAGAACAAACGGTTTTAACATCCAAAATCAATCATAAACATCAATCTATTAATGATCTTAATCAAGAAATTACGAAAAATAAAAATAGACAAGAAATATTAGTGGATTTAGTAGAAAATAAATCCAATTATCATCATGGTGTCAAGGCTATTATGGAACTTGCTCATGATAATCCGGATATTATTGGTGTTTTTGGAGATTTACTAGAAAATGATTCGAAGTATGATTTAGCGGTTTCTGTTGCTTTAGGAAGTGCTTTGCAATTTATTGTTACGAAAGATAATTTACAAGCTAGATTAGCAATTAAGTTTTTAAAAGATAATAAGGCAGGACGTGCTACTTTTTTACCTTTAGCGGATATGGAACCACGTTCTTTAAGAGAAGAACATGCTATTTTATGTCCAGCTTTAGAAGGTTATTTAGGTGTATTAAGTGATTTTGTTTCAAGTTCTAAAAATATAGATAATGTTATTTTGAATCAATTGGGAAATGTTATTTTAGCTGATGATATTGATCATGCTTATGAAATATCAAAGGCAACATATGCTCGATATAAAGTTGTTACTTTGGATGGAAATATTGTTAATGTTGGAGGTTCACTTACAGGTGGAACAGTTAATCGTCAACAATCATCCATTCTTCAAAAAAGAGAACTAGAAAAAGTTAAAGAAAAATTGGATGAATTAGAACAAAAACTTGTACGTGAAAAGAATGAATTACTTAAACTTGAAAACGATGCTAAAGAATTGGCACATACACTTCTACAAAAACAAATGTCATATGCTAAGTTAGAAGTTGTTGTTCAAGGAAAAAAGGAAGAACTTGTAGTTGCTAAAGGTGAATATGAAAGTTTATCGCATCAAAGCGTTGAATTGGATGAGTTTAAAAGTGGTAAAATTGATAATCAACTTGTTTTACAATTAAATGAAGCCATCAAGCATCGAGATGAATTAACAGAAAAAATAAAATCAAAAAGAGAATTAAGAATGTCCTATGTTAATGAAAATGAGCAATTAGAATCAAAATTGAAAGATTTAAGAAAGATGCTTAAAGACATTCAAGGACAAATTAATGAAAAAGCTATTTTATCTACTAAATATGAAGGATCATTAAATAATTATTTAAGTCGATTATCTAATGAATATTCCATGACTTATGAGTATGCAAGTGAAAATTATCATGATGAAGTAGATATTGAATTTGCTAGAGGAGAGGTTGCTACACTTAGAAATGAAATAGTAGCACTTGGTCATGTTAATGTTGATGCTATCGAAGAATATAAAGAAGTTTCATCGCGTTACGAAAATATGAATAGTCAACGACTTGACTTAATACAAGCTCAGGATAAAATATTACAGGCAATTGATGAAATGGATCAAATTATGATTGAGAAATTTTCAACAACATTTGAAAAGATCAATAAAGAATTTAATAATGTTTTTAGAGAATTATTTGGTGGGGGAAGAGCACAAATCAAATATACTGATCCAGATAATATTTTAGAAACGGGAATTGATATAGATGTACAACCACCAGGAAAAGCTGTGTCGAATATTACATTATTTTCTGGTGGAGAAAAAGCGTTGATTGCAATTTCATGTTTATTTGCTATTTTAAAAGTAAGACCTGTGCCAATGTGTATCTTAGATGAAGTTGAAGCAGCATTGGATATGGCTAATGTTGAAAGATTTGCAAAATTCTTAAGAGAATTTTCTAAACAAACACAATTTATTGTAGTAACACATCGTGAGGGAACGATGGAAGAATGTGATTTGTTATATGGTGCGACGATGCAACAAAAAGGTGTTACAAAACTTGTAAGTGTCAAACTTGAAGAGGCAATAGATTTTTCTAATGAAAATCGTAAGGGAGGTATTTAGATGGGATTTTTTACACAAATAAAAGAAAAATTAGTTGGAAAGTCAACTAAGCAAAATGAAAAATATGTTGTTGGTTTAGATAAATCTTCTGAAACATTTTCAGATCGTATTAATGAATTAGCTGCCCGATTTAGAGAAATCAATGATGAGTATTTTGAAGAATTAGAAAATATTTTAATTATGGCTGATGTTGGTGTTTCGATGGTCATGAAGATTGTATCTGAAATTAAAACAGAAGTAAGAATCAGAAATATAACTGATCCAAGAGAAATTAATGATATTATTGTTGATAAAATGTTCGTTATTTATGCTAATGAAAGTGTTATGTCAACTAAAATCAATTACGCAGCAGAAGGGTTAACTGTTATTTTAATGGTTGGTGTCAATGGTGCTGGAAAAACAACAACGATTGGGAAACTTGCTCATCGTATTGTTCATGATGAAGGTAAAAAAGTCGTTGTTGCTGCGGGTGATACATTTAGAGCAGGAGCAATTGATCAGTTGGCAGTTTGGGCAGAAAGAGTTGGTGTGGATATCGTTAAAGGAAAAGAAGGAGGAGATCCTTCGGCCGTTGTTTTTGATGCTTTAAATAAAGCTAAAGAAACAGGAGCGGATGTTTTAATTTGTGATACAGCAGGTCGTTTACAAAATAAAGTGAATTTAATGAACGAATTGGAAAAAATGAATCGTATTATTAAGCGTGTTGTTCCTGAAGGACCACATGAAACACTTCTTGTTGTAGATGCAACAACAGGACAAAATGGTGTTTCACAAGCTATTGAATTTTCTAAGATTACTGATATTACAGGGATTGTTCTTACAAAAATGGATGGTACTGCTAAAGGTGGAATTGTTTTATCTATTAAAGATCAATTAAATATTCCTGTAAAATTTATTGGTTTAGGTGAACAAGTTGATGATTTACAAGAATTTGACTTAGAACAATATATTTATGGATTATGTAAAGGGTTAGTTGAGGAAGCATAATGGAAAATAGTTTAGAAAAAAAGCAAAGAGTAAATCTTTTGATGGATTTATATGAAGATTTATTAACTGAAAAACAAAGAGAGTATTTAGATTTGTATTATCATGAGGATTTGTCTTTGTCAGAGATATCTTTGATTAAAAATGTTTCTAAAAATGCAGTTTTTGACAATTTAAAAAAAGCTTGTTTACATTTAGAAAATTATGAAGAAAAATTAAATTTATTAGAAAAACATCAAAAAAGACTTGAAATTATAGATGATTTAGAAAAAGATATAAAAGAAGAACATAAAAATATTGATGAACATTTACAAATGTTAAGAGATTTATAGGAGGTATATATGGCGTTTGATTCGTTATCTGAAAGATTGCAGTCAACTTTAAAAAAGGTATCTGGACAAGGTCAGTTGACTGAAAGTAATATGGAAGAGATGTTGACAGAAATTCGACTTGCTTTACTTGAAGCTGATGTCAACTATCAAGTTGTAAAAGAGTTCATTGCATCAACAAAAGAAAAAGCAATTGGTGCAGATGTCGTAGGTTCATTAAAACCTGGACAAGTTTTAGTTAAAATTGTACATGATGAATTAGTACATTTATTAGGTGATGAGGTTTCAGAAGTTGATTTTAGTAAAAAACCAACAGTTATTATGATGGTAGGGTTACAAGGTTCTGGGAAAACAACAACTTCTGGGAAGATTGCTAAATTAATTAAGACAAAATATGCTAAAAAACCATTATTGGTTGCAGGAGATATTTATCGTCCAGCAGCCGTTGATCAATTGGTAACATTAGGAAAGCAATTAGATGTGCCTGTTTATGAAAAAGGAACATCTGAAAGTGCTGAAAATATTGTTAAAGGTGCTATGAATTATGCGGCTTTAAATAATAATGATGTTATTATTATTGATACGGCAGGACGTTTGCACATTGATGAACCTTTAATGCAAGAACTAGCAAATGTTAAAGAAATTGCAAAACCTGATGAAATTTTACTTGTTGTAGATTCATTGACAGGTCAGGATATTGTCAATGTAGCTGCTTCATTTAATGAAAAATTAAGTATTACAGGAGCTGTGCTTACTAAATTAGATGGTGATTCTCGTGGTGGGGGAGCACTTTCTATTAGACATATTACGCATGTTCCAATTAAATTTATTGGTACAGGTGAAAAATTAGATGCTATTGATTTATTCTACCCAGATCGTATGGCAGATCGTATCTTAGGAATGGGTGATGTAGTCTCTTTAGTTGAAAAAGTTCAAGATGTCTATGATGAAAAAGAAACAATGAAAGCTATGAAAAAAATGCAATCTGGACGTTTTGGATTGGATGATATGCTTGATCAAATGCATCAATTAAAGAAGTTAGGTCCACTTTCAGGAATTTTGAAAATGATTCCTGGTATGCCATCTATGCCTAATTTAAACGATGAAACAACAGATAAGAGAATGAAAGAAACAGAGTCTATTATTTATTCTATGACTTTAGAAGAACGTCGTGATCCAAGTATTATTACATTATCTAGAAAACAACGTATTGCTAAAGGATGTGGTAAAGATTTAGCAGCTATTAATAGATTATTAAAACAATTTGAACAATCTAAACAAATGATGAAACAAATGTCAAATATGGATATGGCAACAGGACTTCCAAAAATGGGAGGAGGTCACTTTGTAGGTGGTCCAAATCGTAAAAAAGTACGTCATAAAAAGAAAAAGAAAAAATAATGAAAGGTGTCAAGCAAAAATGCTTGACACCTGTTTCTATCTATGTTAAATTATACAAGCAATAAGAAAACAAGGAGGAAATATAAATGGCAGTAAAATTAAGAATGACAAGAATGGGTGCTAAAAAAAGACCTTTCTATAGAATCGTAGCAGCTGATTCAAGATCACCAAGAGATGGTAGATTTATTGAATTATTAGGTACATATAATCCATGTACTAATCCAGCTCAAGTTAACTTAAAAGAAGAAGAAATCTTAAAATGGTTAAACAATGGTGCTCAACCATCTGATACAGTTAGAAACTTATTATCTAAACAAGGTATCATGAAAAAATTTGCTGATTCAAAACAAGGTAAATAATTATGGATTATGTAAAAACACTAAAAGATATAGCGATTGAATTAGTTGAGGATAAAGAACATTTAGAAGTAAGACAAATGCCTTCTTTAGATGAGAATGTTGTTGTTTTACATGTTTATTCAGCAAAAAATGACATTGCAAAATTAATCGGTCGTAAAGGTGTTATGGCTAATTCTATTCGTCAATTAATGTCTGTTGCAGGACGTCTTTCTGATAAAAAATTAGATATTAAATTCGAATCATATGAATAGATGTGTAAAACACATCTATTTTTTTTGGAGGTTATATGGAAAAATTAAAAATTGGAAAAATTGTTGGAACGCATGCACTTAAAGGAGAACTTAAAATACGTTCTTTTAGTGATTTCAATGATCAAAGATTTGTTGTGGGACATAAGCTTTACTTAAATGAAATTGTAGACCCTTTTATCATCAAAACTGTAAGAGTTCATAAAGGAAATTATTTAATCAGTTTTGAGGGATTACAAGATATTAATCTAGTAGAAAAATATGTTGGTTATAATGTTTATGGTTTAAAAGAAGATGTTGAATTAGATGATGATGAATATTTTTACGATGATTTAATTGGTTGTCAGATCATTAATAATGATCAAGAAATTGGAAAAGTAGAATCTGTTTATTTTAATGGTGCACATGATGTTTTAACTGTACAAACAGCAAATAAAAAGATTGCTATTCCATATGTTGATGCATTTATTGAAAATGAAGATATTGAAAATAAAAAAATATTTGTTCATTTGATTAAGGGAATGTATGATGAAGATTGATATTTTATCACTATTTCCAGAAATGTTTGAAGGCTTTTTAAATACCTCAATTATCAAAAGAGCTATAGATAAAGAAGTTGTTGATATTAAGATTCATAATTTTAGAGAATTCACTCAAGATAAGCATAAACATGTAGATGATTATCCTTATGGAGGAGGACAGGGAATGGTGTTGATGTGTCAGCCAATCATTGATTGCTTAAAAACATTAACAACGGATGATTCACTTGTTATTTTAATGTCTCCTCAAGGGATTACTTTAAAGCATCAAGTAGCACAAAAGCTTTCATTAGAAAAGCATCTTATTATTATTTGTGGGCATTATGAAGGATTTGATGAAAGAATTCGTGATTATGTTGATTTAGAATTGTCTATTGGTGATTATGTACTAACTGGTGGTGAACTAGGAAGTATGGTTACTTGTGATGCGGTAATAAGATTACTTGAAGGAGCTATTCGTCAAGAAAGCCATGAAGATGATTCATTTGCAGATGGATTATTAGAATACCCACAATATACAAGACCAATAGAATATGATGGAAATAGAGTGCCTGACGTATTGGTCTCTGGTCATCATGAAAATATTCGTAAATGGAGAAAATACCAATCTCTAAAGAAAACCTATTTAAAGAGACCAGATTTATTAGAAAATTATGAATTTGATGAAGAATCGGCAAATATGTTGACAAAAATTAAAAAAAAGAGTTGATATTTTTTCGAACGATGTTATAATAGCATAGGTCAATGTGACTGCATATGTTCCGCTGGTTAATCGAATGAACATACAAGACTATAAATGAAAAGGAGAAGAAAGATGAATTTAACATTAGTAGAACAAATTACTAAAAAACAATTAAAATCTGATATCCCTGTTTTCAAAGCTGGAGACACTTTAAAAGTTTATGTAAAAATTAAAGAAGGTAATAAATACCGTATCCAATTATTTGAAGGGGTTTGTATCGCAAGACAAGGTAAAGGAATTGCTGAAACTTTCACAGTTAGAAAAATTTCTTACCAAGTTGGTGTAGAAAGAACTTTCCCAGTTCATTCACCAATCATCGATAGAATCGAAGTTGCTAAAGTTGGTAAAGTACGTAGAGCTAAATTAAATTACTTACGTGGTTTATCTGGTAAAGCTGCTAGAATCAAAGAAATTAGAAAATAAGAAATGGGTAACCATTTCTTTTTTTCTACCATTAATTGTTGTATAATAGAACACGTCTATAAGATAAAGATAGGTGATGTCTATGAAATATAGTAAAAAAACAATGATGGCAATATTAGAATTTATTGTTGTTTGTTTAGCAATTGTTTTTGTTTTTAAAGGCATAATTATGCCGGTCAAAGTTGATGGTTCTTCAATGTATCCAACATTACATGACGGAGATCTTGCCTTTATGTCTCGGCTTGATTTGAATTCAAAACAAATTAAAAGATTTGATATTGTCACAATAGGCTGTAAACAATTAGACAATGTAATTATTAAAAGAGTTATAGGGTTACCTGGAGAAAAAATTGTTTACAAAAATGATTGTTTGTATGTTAATGGAAAGTATATTAAAGAAAATTATCTTAATAAATCACATATAAAAGATGTAAAGAGTCGATATAATATTTCTTATTTTACTGATGATTTTGAAATTTCAGTTGGTGAAAATGAAATTTTCGTTTTAGGTGATAATAGAGTAAATTCACTTGATTCAAGAGAATTAGGATGTTTTAAAATTGAAGATGTTTTATCAAAAAAAGGAATTATACTATTTCCTTTTAATCATATGAAAGGAATGAACTAATATGGCACAAATACAATGGTTTCCTGGCCATATGGCTAAGGCAAAAAGAGAAATCGCTGATAAAATAAAATTAATAGATATTGTTGTTGAATTGGTGGATGCTAGAGCTCCATATTCAAGTAAAAATCCATTATTTAATAGTGTTGTTAATAATAAGCCAAGATTAATTGTAATGACAAAAGAAGATTTAGCAGATGATAAACTAACACAAAAATGGATAGATTTTTACAAAAGTAAAGGTTATTATGCTATAAGTGTTAATCTTAAGCAATTTAATGAATATAAAAAGATCATACAAGTTTGCAAAGAAATTTTGAAAGATAAAATGGCACGAGAAGCAAAGAAGGGATTAAAACCTCGTGCAATGCGAGCAATGGTTTTAGGTATTCCTAATGTTGGAAAATCTACTTTCATCAATCGCTTAGCAAAAAGAAAAGCAACTGTTACGGGGAATAAACCAGGTGTAACGAAAGCTCAACAAATTATTAAGGTAGATAAAGATTTTGAATTATTTGATACACCGGGTGTTTTATGGCCTAAATTCGAAAGTGAGGATATTGCTAGAAATATTGCTCTTATTGGCTCTATTAAACAGCAAATATTACCAAGGGAAGATTTATTTATTTATGCAGTTGAATATTTAGTTAAAAATTACCCTGGAACTTTAGAAAATCGTTATCAAATAGCCGTTGATTTACAAAGTGATTGGGTTGAAAAATGTTATGATGATATCGCATTTAATAAAAAAATAAAACCAGTAAGAGGGATTACTGATTATGAGCGTGTCATGGATATGTTTTTTACTGATTTATTTGATGGTGTTATTACAAAAATAACATGGGAGCTTCCAAATGAGTAATTTATTAGAATATGAAAATAGATATTATGATTTAGGTTATGATTATATTATTGGTCTTGATGAAGCTGGAAGAGGACCAATGGCTGGCGAATTAGTTGTTGCAGGAGTCATTTTTCCTAAAGGATTTTATGATGAACGTATTTTTGATTCAAAACAATTAACAGCAAAAAAAAGAGAGGCGATGTATCAAATAATTATAGAAAATGCATTAGCCTATCACATTGAAGTTATTTCTGTTGAAGATGTTGATCAATTAAATGTATATAGCGCAAGTCAAAAAGGAATGGAAAAATGTTGTCAAATTTTAAAGAGAGAAAAAATGTTTGCTTTAACAGATGCGATGCCTTTACATGATATTGAACATTTATCTATTATTAAAGGAGATACCCTTTCTATGTCTATTGCAGCAGCAAGTATATTAGCTAAGGTAACAAGGGATCATTTGATGATAGATTATGCAAAAAAATATCCACAATATGGTTTTGAAAAACATAAGGGCTATGTAACCAAGGCACATAAAGAGGCACTTAGTAAATATGGTCCATGCCCTATTCATAGGAAATCTTTTAAACCAGTACAAGAAGTAATGAAAGAACAAATATCTTTAAATTTAGATATTTAGTTCTTTTTTTATAAAAAAAGAAGAAAAAACAAAATTAAATGTCTATATAAATAGTGAGGTGATAAATATGGAAGAAATCTTACTATTTTTTGCTTTGAAGTATCAAGGTGATTTTCAAAGTATTTTAAAAGCATTGCAAGCAAAAGAAAAAGTTTCTCAAGAAGAAAGGAGGGAAGCAGTTGCTAAAGTAAATTCAAAATATACAACGATTATTTCAAGTGATTATCCAGATGCTTTAAAAGAAATATCTTGTCCACCATTTGTATTGTTTTATCATGGAAATTTGAATATTTTAAATGGTAAATGCATAGGTGTTATTGGTAAACGTGTTCCTAGTGAATATGGATCAAATATTACGGATAAAATTGTATGTGATTTAGTAAAAAATGAATATACGATTGTAAGTGGTATGGCATTAGGAATTGATACTCTCGCTCATAGAAGTGCATTAAAAAACAAAGGGAAAACAGTTGCAGTATTGGGAAGTGGAATTAATTATTGTTATCCAAAAAGAAATCAAGATTTATATGCTCAATTAAAAAGTAATCATCTTATTATTAGTGAAAAACCTGGTGATTATGTACCACAGGCTAAGGATTTTCCAAGTAGGAATCGGTTAATTGCTGGCTTAAGTGAATCTGTAGTTGTTACAGAAGCTGAAAAACGTTCAGGAACAATGATTACTGTAGGATATGCATTAGATCAAGGAAAAGATATCTATTGTATTCCATCAAGAATTGGGGATCCAATGGGGTGTAATTTATTGATTCAACAAGGGGCCAAGTTAGTATTGACTGTAAATGATATTATTGAAGATTAATGAAATGGAGTTGACAAAGTGAAAAAAAACAATAATAATAGTTTTTGCGATAAGGGGGTTATATTATGTATGATAAATTAGTCATTGTGGAATCTCCTTCTAAATCAAAAACAATAGAAAATTATTTAGGGAAGGAATATCATGTGACTTCTTCTAAAGGGCATATTAGAGATTTATCAACATCTGGTAAAGAAGGGCTAGGGATTGATCAAGAAGATCATTATAAGCCAAAATATGTTATTTCTAAGGATAAAAAAGATGTCGTTAAGGAATTGAAAGCAGCTGTTAAAGAGGCAAAAACAGTTTATCTTGCTACCGACCCTGACCGTGAAGGGGAAGCAATTTCATGGCATTTAGCAGATGTTTTAGGTTTAGATATGGATGATGATAATCGTATTGTTTTTAATGAGGTAACAAAAGATGCAGTTGTTGATGCATTGAATCATCCTCGTAAAATTGATCAAAATCTTGTAAAATCTCAAGAAACAAGAAGAGTATTGGATAGAATTATTGGATTTAAATTATCTAAATTATTACAAAGGAAAATTAAATCTAAATCAGCTGGTCGAGTTCAATCGGTTGCTTTAAGATTAATTGTTGAAAAAGAACGTGAAATCGAAGCCTTTGTTCCAGAAGA
This sequence comes from Faecalibacillus sp. MSK20_93, assembly GCF_020589945.1. Classification (NCBI taxonomy): domain Bacteria; kingdom Bacillati; phylum Bacillota; class Erysipelotrichia; order Erysipelotrichales; family Coprobacillaceae; genus Faecalibacillus; species Faecalibacillus sp. MSK20_93. Next base: position 85,261 of record NZ_JAJDKA010000003.1, read on the forward strand.
ATACTGGAAAATCAAAGCACAATTTGAAAAAGATGAAATTGAATTTACAGGTGAACTTAATAAAAAAGGAACAAAGAAGTTAAAAATTTCAAATGAACAAGAAGCTTTGGAAATCTTTAATGCACTTTCTAAAGAATTTGTTATTGATAGTGTAAAAAAATCAAGTAAGAAAAGAGAATCAAAACCACCATTTATTACTTCAACATTACAACAAGAAGCGTCTTCTAAATTAGGCTTTAAAGCAAGAAAGACAATGATGATTGCTCAAAAGCTATATGAAGGAATTGCTTTAGAAGATGAAACAGTAGGGCTTATTACTTATATGCGTACAGATTCGACAAGATTGTCAGATTTATTTGTAGAAAGTGCTACAGAATATATTAAAGAAAAATATGGTCAAAATTATGTTGGAAAAGTAAAAGTAAGTAAAAAGAAAGAAAATGTACAAGATGCTCACGAAGGAATTCGTCCAACAAGTGCAATGCGTACACCTGAGTCTGTTAAAGAATATTTAAGTGCGGATGAATTTAAATTGTATTCTTTAATTTATGCCAGAGCATTAGCGTCATTAATGGCACCATCTCGTTTTGATGCAACAAGTGTAGTATTAGAAAATAATAACTATTATTTTAACGCAAGTGGTTCAGTATTAAAATTTGATGGTTATTTACGTTTATATAGCCCATATGAAAAACAAAAAGATGAAATTTTACCTGAATTAACTGAACAAGAAATTTTAGAAAGTCAAAATATTGAAAAAACACAACATTTTACAAAACCACCTGCTCGTTATAGTGAAGCAAAACTAATTAAAGAAATGGAAGAACTTGGAATTGGTAGACCAAGTACTTATGCGATGATTATTGATACGATTCAAACTAGAGGGTATGTGGAACTTGTTGATAAAACATTTAAACCTACTGAAAGTGGAATTTTAACAAGTGATCGACTAACACAATTTTTTAATGATATTATTAATGTCGAATATACTGCACAAATGGAAAAAGAACTAGATGATATTGCAGAAGGACAAGATGATTATTTTGATGCTATAGATACATTTATTAAAAAATTCCAACCTTTATTGGATGAAGCAAATGAAAAAATGGAAGTCATTTCACCTAAAAAAACAGGAGAGAAATGTCCTGAATGTGGACATGATCTTGTTGAAAGACATGGGCGTTATGGTAAATTTATAGCTTGTGAAAATTATCCTGAATGTAAATATATCAAAAAGGAAAAAGTTGAACCTGAATTTACAGGAGAAAACTGTCCTAAGTGTGGAAGCCCAATGGTTTTTAAAACCGGAAGATATGGTAAATTTGAAGCATGTTCAAATTATCCACAATGTAAATATATTAAGAATTCTAAAAAGAAAGCAGAACCTGTTATGACAGATGAAGTTTGTCCTAACTGTGGTTCTCCAGTGGTTATTAAAAAGGGACGTTGGGGAGAATTTAAAGCATGTTCAAATTATCCAAAATGTAAAACAATTATTAAGTAGAACATTTGTTCTACTTTTTTAAAAAGGAGAAAATATGGAAAGTGAAAAAATAGTCAATGTAATTGGAGCTGGTCTTGCTGGAGTTGAGGCGGCTTATCAATTAGCAAAAAATAATATTAAAGTAAAGTTATATGAAATGAGACCTGTTAAAATGACACCGGCACATCATACATCATCATTTGCTGAACTTGTTTGTTCTAATTCGTTAAGAGGAGATAATTTCAATAATGCCGTAGGTGTATTAAAAAATGAAATGGAAAAACTAGATAGTGTTATTATTCGATTTGCTAGAAAAAATAGTGTTCCTGCTGGTGGAGCACTTGCAGTGGATCGTGAAAAGTTTTCTGCGGATGTTACTGAGTTTATAACAAATCATCCAAATATCGAAGTGATTCATGAAGAAGTTACAGAAATTCCCCAAGCACCAACAATTATTGCAAGTGGACCTTTAACAAGTGATGCTTTGTCTACGAAAATCAAAGAATTATTAGGAGAAGAATATTTTTATTTTTTTGATGCGGCGGCTCCAATTGTTGAAAAAGATAGTATTGATTTTAATATTGCTTATTATAAATCAAGATATGACAAAGGAGAAAATGAATATATAAATTGTCCAATGAATGAGGAGCAATTTAATGTATTTTATGATGAATTAATGAAAGCAGAGGTTGTTAAACCAAAAGATTTTGAAGAAAAATTTTTTGAAGGATGTATGCCTTTTGAAGAAATGGCAAGAAGAGGAAAACAAACTTTATTGTTTGGGCCTATGAAACCGGTTGGGTTAACAAAACCTGATGGTACAAAACCATATGCAGTCGTACAGTTAAGACAAGATAACGTACAAGCTAGTTTATATAATATTGTTGGTTTTCAAACACATCTTACATGGCCTGAACAAAGAAGAATTATTCATTTAATTCCGGGATTAGAAAATGCAACATTTGTAAGATACGGTGTCATGCATCGAAATTCGTTTATTTGTTCTCCAAAATTTTTAAATCAAGATTACAGTTTAAAAAATCATTCTGGAATTTATTTTGCTGGACAAATGACAGGAGTTGAAGGATATGTTGAATCAGCTCAAAGTGGAATCGTTGCCGGAATGAACATGGTTCGTTATTTAAATAAACAAGAACCTGTTATTTTTCCACAAGAAACAATCATGGGGGCACTTGCATATTATATTACGCATTGTGATGAAAGTAATTTCCAACCAATGAAAGCTAATTTTGGAATTCTACCAGATTTACCTGTACGCGTTAAAAAGAAACTAAGAAAAGAAGCTTATGCTAACAGAGCAATAGAAGTAATGGATCAATTTATCAATGAGTTATAATCAAGATAAAGAAGAATTTATAAAATATCTTCAATTTCAAAAACATTACTCAATCAATACAGTTGAATCTTATCAACGAAGTTTAAATGAATTTATTGGTTTTTTAAAAAGTGAAAGTATTTCTCACTTTAACGATGTCAAGTATACAAATATAAGAGGATATTTAACTTATTTAAATGAAAAAAAATTGTCAAAGAGTTCAATTAATAATCGAATCAGTTGTTTACGATCATTTTATAAATATCTAGTAAAAGAAGAATTGGCTGAAAATAATCCAATGATTCTTGTTGAAAATATTAAAACCGCAAAGCGTAATCCTGATTTTTTGTTTCCTGAAGAAATGATGGATTTATTGGATGGTATTGATACACAAGATGATTTAGGAATTCGTAATAAAGCGATGCTAGAAATCATGTATGCTTCTGGGTTAAGATGTTCTGAAGTAGTAAATTTAACCTTGGATTGTATAGATTTTCACAATCGAGTTTTATTGATTCATGGTAAAGGGAACAAAGACCGTTATGTTCCTTTCCATGAATTTGCTAGTGAATGGTTATTAAAATATATAGAAGAAGTAAGGGGAAAACTTGTAAATTCAGAAGATCATCCATATGTTTTTGTTAATAAAAGAGGAGAACAAATGACCAATAGAGGAATACAGGATATTGTAAAGCGTATTGGAAGAGAATATGATGCAACCAAGAAAATACATCCACATACTTTCAGACATTCCTTTGCCACACATTTATTGAATGCGGGAGCAGATATAAGAACTGTACAGGAATTATTGGGTCATGAAAACCTTTCGACAACACAAATTTATACCCATGTTACAAAAGAACATTTGAAAAATGTTTATTTAAAAGCACATCCTCGAAATAAAGCATAAAAAAGGGTTGTTTTGTTTTAAATCTTATGCTATTATGTTTCAGGTATTAAAAAATACACACATTATGAATTCATTTATCTAGTGCCTAATGGTGGTAAATGTTTGAAATAATGGAGGAAAAAAACGAAAAGGAGGAAATTACACATGTCAGTAATTTCAATGAAAAAATTATTAGAAGTAGGTGTTCATTTCGGACATCAAACAAAAAGATGGAATCCTAAAATGGCTCCATACATTTTTACATCAAGAAACGGAATTTACATTATTGATTTACAAAAATCATCTAAAAAAATCGATGAAGCTTATAAAGCAATGAATGAAATTGCCGAAAAAGGTGGAAAAGTTTTATTTGTAGGAACTAAAAAACAAGCTCAAGAAGCTGTTAAAGAAGAAGCAATCCGTTCTGGAAGTTTCTATGTTAACTCACGTTGGTTAGGTGGAACTTTAACTAACTTCAAAACAATCCAAAAAAGAATTAGAAGATTAGTTGAATTAGAAAAAATGGAAAAAGATGGTACTTTCGATTTATTACCTAAAAAAGAAGTTATCTTACTAAAAAAAGAAGCTGCTAAGTTAGAAAAGAACTTAGGTGGTATTAAAGAAATGAGAAGATTACCAAGTGCTTTATTCGTTGTAGATCCTAAAGCTGAACACAACGCTGTTGCAGAAGCAAGAATCTTAGGAATCCCTGTATTTGGTATTGTTGATACTAACTGTGATCCTGATGAAGTTGATTATGTAATCCCAGCAAATGATGATGCTATTAGAGCTGTTAAATTAATTGTTGCTGCTATGGCAGATGCAATTTGTGAAGCTAAAAGTGAACCATTAACTGTTGCTTATGTTAAAGATGAAGATGAAAAAGAAGTTACTATGAATGATGCTGTATCTTCTGTAGAAAACAACAACAGAAGAGGGCCAAGAAATAAAGCTGGTAGACCAGCTCAAAGAAGAGAATCTAGACCAACTCAAGAATAATCTCAAGGCTGGAAATCATAAATATGTTGTGATGGGAAAGCAAAGCTTTCCCTTTTTAATAAAATAAAATTCATGGAGGAAAAGAAAATGGCAATTAGTGCAAAATTAGTAAAAGAATTACGTGAAAAAACTGGTGCTGGAATGATGGATTGTAAAAAAGCATTAGAAGCATGTGATGGTGACATCGAAGCATCATTCGACTGGTTAAGAGAAAAAGGAATCGCAAAATCTGCTAAAAAAGCTGATAGAATCGCTGCTGAAGGGTTATCTGCTTTCGCTATTAACGGAAATGTAGCTGCTATGGTTGAAGTTAACTCTGAAACTGACTTCGTAGCAAAAAATGCTGAATTCGTTGCATTAGTAAATAATGTATGTGAAGCAGTTGCTGCAAATAACCCTGCTGATTTAGAAGCTGCAAAAGCAATTGAAGTTGATGGAAAAACTATTGAAACTACAATTGCAGAAGCATCTGGAAAAATTGGTGAAAAATTATCTTTAAGAAGAATTAAAACTTTCACTAAAAATGATGATGAAGTATTTGGTGCTTATTCACATATGGGTGGAAAAATGGTATCAATCGTTAAATTAGCTGACGGTGATGAAGAAAAAGCAAGAGACATTGCTATGCATGTTGCTGCTATCAATCCAAAATATATCTCACAAGATGAAATTCCACAAGTTGAAAAAGATAGAGAAGATGCAGTTCAAACAGAAATCATGGCTAATGATCCTAAATTAGCTAACAAACCTGAAAAAGTATTAGAAGGTATCAAACGTGGAAAATTAAATAAAGTATTCTCTGAATGGTGTTTATTAGATCAAGAATTCATTAAAACACCAAAAGAATCAGTTGCTAAATACTTAGGGAAGGCTAAAGTGTTAGAAATGGCTCGTTTCCAAGTTGGTGAAGGTATCGAAAAGAAAGAAGAAAACTTTGCTGAAGAAGTAGCTGCACAAATGAAACAATAATTTTTAAGGACACTACAAGTGTGTCCTTTTTTTAAAAAAGGAGAACATTTTATGAAATATAAAAGAGTTTTATTAAAATTAAGTGGTGAAGCATTAGCCGGTGACGATCATTTTGGTATAAACGCTAATACTGTAGCCGATATTGCAAGACAAATCAAAGAAGCTAAAGATTTAGGTGTTGAAATTGCCATCGTTTGTGGTGGTGGTAATATTTGGCGTGGTGTTACTGGTGCACAAATGGGTATGGAACGTTCTTCTGCTGATTATATGGGAATGTTAGCAACAGTAATGAATGGTTTAGCTGTTCAAAATGCTTTAGAGCAACTAGGAGTTCAAACACGTTTACTTTCAGCAATTGAAATGAGACAAATTGCAGAACCATACATTAGAAGACGTGCTGTTAGACATTTAGAAAAAGGTAGAATCGTTATTTTTGGTGCTGGAACTGGAAGCCCATATTTTACAACTGATACAACTGCTGCATTAAGAGCCGCTGAAATCAATGCTGATGTTATTTTAATGGCTAAAAATGGGGTCGATGGTGTTTATTCTGCTGATCCTAAATTAGATGAATCTGCAGTAAAATTTGATGAAATTTCATATAGTGATGTTTTAGCAAAAGATTTAAAAGTAATGGATCAAACAGCTATTACATTATGTAAAGATAACGATATTGATTTATGTGTATTTAATATGCAAGAAGATGGTAATATTGCCAAAGCTTGTGATGGACAAAAAATAGGAACAACTATCTCTGGAGGAAAATAATATGATAAATATGATCTTAGATGATGCAAGTGATAGAATGCAAAAAGCAATCGAAGCTTACCAAAGAGATTTAGCAACAGTTAGAACTGGAAGAGCTACTCCTGCAATGTTAGACCGTGTAATGGTCAACTATTACGGATCACCAACACCAATTAATCAAATGGCTGGTGTTTCTGTTGTAGAAGGTAGACAATTAGTAATTAAACCTTATGATAAATCTGCTTTAAAAGATATCGAACATGGAATTTATGAAGCTGATTTAGGTTTAACTCCTCAAAATGATGGAGAAATTATTCGTATTACTGTACCAGCATTAACAGAAGAAAGACGTAAAGAATATGCAAAAAATGTTTGGAAATTCGCTGAACATGCTAAAGTTGCTATAAGAAATATTCGTCGTGATGCTAATGATGAAATTAAAAAATGCGATGGTAGTGAAGATGAAATTAAAGACGGTCAAAATCGTGTTCAAAAATTAACTGATAAATTTGTCAAAGAAGTTGATGAAATTGGTAAAGTAAAAGAAAAAGATATTATGACTGTATAATTATTGAAGCGTCTTATTAGGCGCTTTTTTATTTTATGGTTTTATGTTATAATCAATCATGACTTTAAGGAGGATTATTCTATGAATGATCAAATTGAAAACTATGAATTAGACATGAATAATATACCAGCACATATTGCTTTTATTATGGATGGCAATGGACGCTGGGCTAAAAAGAGAATGATGCCAAGAACTTATGGCCATAACGAAGGGACAAAGACAATTCGTAAGATTGCTTTAGAGGCTAATAGACTTGGTGTTAAAGCAATGACAGTTTATGCTTTTTCTACAGAAAATTTTTCTCGCCCTGAAGAAGAAGTACAATTTATATTTAAATTACCCAAAAAATTTTTTGAACTTTATTTAAAAGAATTAATTGAAAATAATGTTCAAATTTGTATGATTGGGCATTTAGAAAAAGCTCCAAAGGCAACAAGAGATATTATCAATACTGCTATAGAAAGAACAAAGGATAATACTGGACTAAAACTTTGCTTTGCTTTTATTTATGGTAGTAGAGATGAAATCGTTTGTTCAACTAAAAAAATAGCACAAGATGTAAAAGATGGGAAACTTGATATTGAGGATATTGATGAAAATTATTTTGGTTCAACATTAATGTCTGCGAATTTACCTGCTGTTGATTTAATGGTAAGAACAAGTGGAGAACAAAGATTATCTAATTTTATGTTATGGCAACTTGCTTATGCAGAGTTTATCTTTACTCCTGTTTGTTGGCCAGATTTTGATGAAAAAGAATTACATAAAGCAATTTGGCTTTATCAAAATAGGGAGCGTAGATATGGAGGTTTAAAATAGTGAAAGAAAGAATTATTACTGCACTGTGCTTGATTGCAATTGTAGTTCCAGCAGTCATTTTTGGGGGTATTTTTTATAAAATTGTTATAGGGGTTGCAATGGCTCTTAGTGTTTATGAAATGTTACATATTTGTTCTAGACCACGTATTGGAATGTATATGTATATCATTGTTGGTTTGTTTTTTGTTACAGGATTTTTATTTAACAGAAATCAATTACTTATTTCTAGCTATTCTATTTTGGTTTATTTAGCGGTTATTTTAGCATGTATGATTTTTGATGATAAATGTAATATTGAAAGAAGTGCTTATGTTTTTACGATGGGTGTTCTTGTTTGTTCTGGATTACATGCGTTACTTGTTTTAAGAGTTGCCTATGGTTGGGAATATTTATTGTTATTAGCAATTGCAACTTTTGGTAGTGATACAGGAGCTTATTTTGCTGGTATGGCTTTTGGTAAACATAAGTTGATTCCAAGATTATCTCCTAAAAAAACAATTGAAGGGTCAATTGGTGGAATTGTTCTAGGAAGTATTTTAGGATTGGTTTTTGCATATTTTACAGGAATATTGGCACATCATTGGATTATTGTACCAGCAATTATCGTAATGACAACGACAAGTCAAATAGGAGATTTGATTTTTAGTGCCATTAAAAGATATTTTGAAGTTAAAGATTATTCAAAATTATTACCAGGACATGGCGGAATTTTAGATCGTATTGATAGTTTAACTTTTAATGTATTGATTTTTAGTTTCTTTTTAATGATTGTGGGGTTATAGATAATGAAAAATATTACGATTTTAGGTGTTACAGGTTCTATTGGTCAACAAACTGTTGATGTTTGCTTGCATCATCAAGATGAATTTAATGTTGTTGCAATGTCTGCGGGCAAAAATATTGTATTACTTGAAACAACAATTCAAAAAATCAATCCACAAGTTGTTTGTGTTATCGATGAAAAGGATTGTAACTATCTTCAAGAAAAATATCCACATATTCGTTTTGTTTTTGGTAGTGCTGGTTTAGATGAAATTGCAACAATTGATCAAGTTGATATTGTATTAAATGCAATTGTAGGTTTTGCAGGTTTGTTACCAACAATTCATGCTATTGAATCTAAAAAAGATATTGCTTTAGCTAATAAAGAAACACTTGTGGTTGCAGGACATATTATTACAAAATTAGTTAAAGAACATGGTGTAAAATTATTACCAGTAGATAGTGAACATTCAGCAATTTTCCAATCGCTTCAAGGAAATGAGATGAATAAAATCAAACGTATTTTATTAACAGCAAGTGGCGGAAGTTTTAGAGACAAAACAAGAGAAGAACTTGTAGGTGTTTCTGTTAAAGAAGCGTTGAATCATCCTAACTGGTCAATGGGGGCTAAAATTACGATTGATAGTGCTACTTTATTTAATAAGGGATTAGAGGTCATGGAAGCAAAATGGTTGTTTGATGTAGATTATGATCAAATTGAAGTCTTGATTCATCCAGAAAGTATTTTACATTCTGCTGTAGAGTTTGAAGATACTTCTGTCATTGGGCAAATGGGAACACCTGATATGCGTTTGGCTATTCAGTATGCGTTAACTTATCCACAAAGAAAAAAATTAGTTAATGGTAAATCTTTAGATTTAACACAACTTGGTTCGCTTACTTTTAAAAAGCCAGATTTCAATAGATTTCATGCGCTTTCTTTAGCATATCGTGCTGGAAAAACAGGTGGAAGCTTACCATGTGTTTTAAATGGTGCAAATGAAATGGCTAATCTTTTGTTTAGAGAAGGAAAAATTGAATTTTTACAAATAGAGGAATTAGTTGAAAAAGCTATGAATGCTCATGAGTTGGTTAAAGATCCAACTATTGATCAATTATTAGATATTGATCAATGGGCGAGAGATTTTGTTTTAAAGGAGATAAATGAAACATGCAGACGATTATAAATATTCTTGTCTTTTTTGTAATACTAGGAGCTATTGTATTAATCCATGAATTAGGACATTTTCTAACTGCTAAATTATTTGGTGTTTATTGTGCTGAATTTTCTATTGGAATGGGTCCTAAACTTTTTTCTAAGAAAAAAGGAGAAACAGATTATCAAATTCGTGCACTTCCTATTGGTGGTTATGTTGCAATGGCAGGTGAAGCTGATCAAGAAGACAGCGAATTAATGAAAGATGTTCCTTATGAAAGAACTCTAAAAGGAATTAAAACATGGAAAAAATGCATTATTATGTTAGCTGGTGTTTTTATGAATTTTGTACTTGCCCTTGTTTTATTAATTGGTATTTATTCGTTTGTTGAAGTACAAACAAATACTTCTAAAATTGGAAGTGTTGTTAAAAACAATGGTGCTTATAATGCTGGAGTTCAAGCTGGAGACACCATTAATAAAATCACAATTAATGGTGAAGAACATATCATTGCGTCATTTTCAGATATTCAATCTGTCTTATCTAATGAAAATTTGCAATTAGATACGGATACAGTTACAATGCAAATTTCCCTTAAAAGAGGGAATCAAAATATTGAAAAAACAGTTGAAGGAAAGTACAATAGTGAATCCAAGTCTTATGTCATTGGAATAACAGCGGCTACTAAAAAATTGACTTTTATTGAGGCTATAAGACAAGGAATTAATCAATTTATAGAATATGCATTATTGATTTTTACAACATTAGGAAAACTTATTACAGATTTAACACATACTGTTTCACAACTTTCTGGCCCAGTAGGAATTTATACAGTGACTGCACAAGTTACACAATCTGGTTCAATTAGTACATTGTTGTCATTGACTGCTTTACTATCAACAAATATTGGAATGTTTAATTTACTTCCTATTCCAGGACTAGATGGTAGTCAAGTATTATTTGCATTAGTTGAAAAAATTATTCGTCGAGAAATTCCAACAAAAATGAAATATGCTTTACAAATGGCAGGACTAATTCTTGTTTTTGGCCTAATGATTTTTGTAACTATAAATGATATTGGAAAATTTTTCTAAAAAAAGGGCTTAAGCCTTTTTTTGTGTTATAATAGGTAAGATTTTTGAGGTGTAATATGAACAAATTAATAATACTATTAAAACAATTGAATATAATCGAAGATGTTAATGTTTTATTACATGCTTCATTGAAAAAAGTTATTGTACATCATGATAACCATTATACATTTTATATATTGAGTAAGGATTTGATTCCATTTACAGAGTATCAACTCTTACTTGATCATGGTCTTGATTTTCCTTACCCGGCTGAATTTGTAATTTGTTATGATGATTTTAATTTTGAGTCAAAAGATGTTTCACTTTATTTAGGGTATATTATTGAAAAACTAAAACAAATTTCACCATTATTTTCTTCGTTGAAAATCGAAGATATTGAAATTAAACAAACTATATCGATTGGTTTGTTAAATGAAATACAATTGGAACAATTCAAACAATTAAAATCAATAATTAAAAAGTATTTTGTGGAAATTGGAATAGAGAAAGATTTTAGTTTTTATGTTAAACAAGATAATGATGAATTAAATAATTTATTACAAGAAATGGACAGCTATGAACCAATGAAAATAGATATGTCCGAAATAAAAAAATCGGAACCAGTAAAATCAACTGTAGATTATAAAAATAATTATCGAAAACCAAAGGGTGACGCAACTTTTTTAAAGTTATCTGAAATTAACAGTCAAACGATGGAAAATAATTGTACGATTCAAGGGTATGTCTTTAAAACTGAATTAATCAAAACACGTGCAGGAAAACATATTCAAACATTATGGATCACTGACTATACGGATTCAATTATGGTAAAACGCTTTGAAAACAATACAACTAATACTTTAGAGGATATTAAAGTACTAGATAAAGGTAAAGTGTGGATCAAAGCAACAGGAGAAATTCGTTTAGATAATTATGCAAGAGAAACAGTTATGATGGCTCGCCAAATAGAAGTTATTAAAGAACCAGCAAGAAGGCAAGACACTGCGGAAGTTAAAAGAGTTGAACTTCATACACATTCTAAGATGTCAGCAATGGATGGAATAGGCAATGTTTCGGATTATATTAATCAAGTGGCCAAATGGGGACACAAAGCAATTGCAGTTACTGATCATGGAAACGTTCAATCATTTCCTGAAGCTCAAGCAGCTAGTTTAAAAGCGGGCATTAAGATGATCTATGGTGTTGAATTAAATATGATAGAACCTTATTTTAATATTGTTTTTAATGAAAAAGATATGTCTATTGAAGATGCCACATATGTATCATTTGACTTGGAAACAACTGGTTTTTCTGTTATCCATGATGGGATTACAGAATTTGGTGCAGTTAAAATTAAAAATGGTGAAGTGATTGATCGCTTACAAAGTTTTGTAAATCCTGGTAAAAAGATTGGAACACGTGTTTCTCAACTTACAAATATTACAAATGAAATGGTTGCTGATGCACCAACAATTAAAGAGTTTTTACCACAAATATTAGAATTCTTTGGTGATGCTATTTTAGTGGCTCACAATGCTAAATTTGACATTGGTTTTTTAAATGAAAGTTTAAAGAGGTTAAATCAAAAACCTATAACTAATCCGGTTATTGATTCTTTGGCATTAGCAAGAGCTATTATGAAACCAATGAAATCTTATCGTTTAGGAAATGTATGTCGTGTTTATCGTGTAAATTATGACGATGATGTAGCACATAGAGCTGATTATGATGCTGAAGTTTTAGGTGCTGTATTTACAACGATGTTACATTCTATTATGCAAAGTGGAAATTATAATTTACTTGATTTAAATAAATTACAAAAAGACGATGCTTATAAAATCGTTTTCCCATATCATATGACAGCACTTGCTTTGAACAAAGAAGGTTTAAAAAATATGTTTAAAATTGTTTCTGAAGCAAATACAACTTATTTCCATGATGGTTCTCGTATTCCAAAAGAAAGATTGGAATATTATCGTAAAGGATTGCTATATGGGACTAGCTGTTATCGTTCAGATGTTTTTGAAGCAGCTTTGAATTCTTCGGATGAAAAGTTGGAACAATTGTTAGAATTTTATGATTATGTGGAAATACAACCTTTTCAAGATTACTATCATTTAATTGATCGTGGACAAATTGAATCTGAAGAAAATTTAATTATTTCAATAAAACGTCTTATTACAGCAGCAAAAAAATTAAATAAACTTATTGTAGCTACTGGAGATGTCCATTTTTTAGATGAAAAGGATAAAATTTATCGAGATGTTTTTATATCACAACCCAAAATTGGGATTGGACATCGTGCTCATCCTTTATGTGACCGAAAAAATCCACGTGCATTTACACCATCTCAATATTTAAGAACAACAGATGAAATGTTAATATGTTATGATTATCTACCAGCGGATGAAGTATATGAATATGTTGTAACAAATACAAACAAAATCGCAGATATGGTTGAAGAAATTCGACCAATTCATGATAAATTATTTACACCAACAATTGATAATGCAGATGAAAATTTAACAAAGATTTGTTATGATACAGCACATCGACTTTATGGTGAAAAATTACCCGAAATTGTGGAAAAAAGATTAGAAAAAGAATTAAGTAATATCATTAAACATGGGTTTGGGGTTATTTATTATATTTCCCACTTACTAGTAAAAAAATCAAATGATGATGGTTATCTAGTAGGTTCCAGAGGTTCGGTAGGATCTTCATTCGTTGCAACAATGTCAGGAATTACAGAAGTAAATCCGTTACCACCACATTATCTATGTCTTCATTGTAGTCATAGTGAATTTTTAGAAGAAGGTGTTGCTGCTGATGGTTATGATTTACCTGATAAGATTTGCCCTGTATGTGGTAAACCAATGAAAGGTGAAGGACATAATATTCCGTTCGAAACTTTCTTAGGTTTCAATGCGGATAAAGTACCTGATATCGACTTAAATTTCTCGGGAGCGTATCAAGCAAATGCTCATGCATTTACTAAAACTATTTTTGGAGAAGATCATGTCTTTAGAGCAGGAACAATTTCTACAGTTGCTGAAAAAACAGCTTATGGTTATGCAAAAGGATATGCTGAAACATTAGGAATTGATAATGAAGTACGTAGTGCTGAACTTGAAAGAATTGCTCGAGGGTGTGGTGGCGTTAAACGTACGACCGGCCAACATCCAGGAGGAATTATTGTTATTCCTAGAGATTATGATGTTTTTGATTTCACGCCTTACCAATATCCAGCAGATGATTTATCTGCTGAATGGCGTACGACTCACTTTGATTTCCATGCTATTCATGATAACGTTTTGAAATTCGATATTTTAGGACACGTTGATCCGACCGTTATTCGTATGTTACAAGATTTAACAGGTGTTGATCCTAAAACAATTCCAACAAACGATACAAAAGTTATGTCACTTTTTACAACGAGTGATGCTTTAGGTGTTGATTTATCCTATATCAATTGCAAGAGTGGTGCTTTAGGATTACCTGAATTTGGTACAACCTTTGTACGTAGTATGTTAGATCAGACAAAACCACAAACTTTTAATGATTTAGTAATCATTTCGGGGCTTTCACATGGAACAGATGTTTATTTAGGTAATGCAGAGACGTTGATTAAAAATGGAACATGTACCTTAAAAGAAGTTATTGGATGTCGTGATGATATTATGGTTTATTTGATTGAAAAAGGCCTTCCTAATAAAGATGCTTTTGACATCATGGAATGTGTTCGTAAAGGAAAATCACCTGCAGTTTTCCCAGAAAAGAAATACGAAGAATTAATGAAAGAATACAATGTTCCTCAATGGTATATTGATTCATGTAAGAAAATTAAATACATGTTCCCTAAAGCACATGCGGTAGCCTATGTTTTATCAGCTATTCGTGTAGCTTGGTGGAAATTATATTATCCAAGAGAATATTATGCAGTATATTTTTCCACAAGATGTGATTTTTTTGATATTGAAACATTAGTTGCTGGTAAAGATGCTATTCTTTCAAGAAGAAAAGAAATTGAAATGTTAAGGGAAAACAGACAATCTTCAAATAAGGATGAAGGATTGTGGGATGTGTTTGAAATTGCGTTAGAAATGATTGATCGAGGCTTCCATTTTAGTCCTTTAAACTTAGAAAAGTCTGATGCCAATAAATTCATTTTAGATCCAGATGATCCAAGTGGCTTACTTCCACCGTTTAGTTCAGTTGATTCATTAGGTGAATCGGTAGCTAATACTGTTATTGAGGCACGTAAACATGGTTCTTTCTTATCTAAAGAAGACGTGATTAAAAGGACTAAATTGAACAATTCGCATATTAAACAACTAACAAAAATGGGTGTTTTTGATGGTATGCAAGAAGAAAATCAATTATCACTTTTCTAGTGACTTGATTATAAATGAAAAATGTGCTATATTACTTATAGTTTCATAAAGAGAAACGAGTGGGGGAACCCACTCTTTATTATTGAATGGGGTGAAAAAATGGAGTTATTGGAAAGTATTAAAGAAATGGTCTTACCTTTGATCGAACAAAATGATTGTTATTTAGATGATATTGAATATGTAAAAGATAATAATGAAATGTATTTACGTATTTATATCGAAAAAAATGAAGGGTATCTAGATATGGATACATGTGTTGCGGTAAGTGAGTTAATTAGTGATAAACTTGACGAAACTGATCCAATTAAAGATGAATACATTTTAGAAGTCTCTTCACCTGGAATTGAAAAACCATTAAAAACTTTTGAACAAGTTCAAAAATCTGTTGGTGAATATGTTTATGCAAAATTTAAAAATCCTAAAGCCGGATTATATGAAGTTGAAGGATATTTAAAATCTGTTGATAATCAAGAATTAGAATTTGAATATCTTGTAAAAAATATAAAGAAAAAAATTGTTGTCAATTATGATAACATTCAATTTATACGATTAGCTGTAAAATTTTAGGAGGAAATAAAAGTGGCTAGTAACAGAAAATTTATGAGCGCCTTAAATGCTTTATGTGAAGAAAAAGGTATTGAAAAAGACGTGTTTTTAGAAATGTTAAAGGAATCAATTGCAAAAGCTTATAAAAAAAATTATATGGTTCCAGAAGCAAATGTACGTGTAGAAATTAATGAAAAAACTGGAAAAATTAGATTATTTGAAATTAGAACAGTTGTTGATGATTTAGAAGATGAAGATTTAGAAGTATCTTTAGATGAAGCACATGATATCAACCCAAATTATCAAGTGGGTGATATTGTAGAAACTGAAGCAGATGTAGATCATATTGGTCGTTTAGCAGCAATTCAAACAAAACAACTTTTCAGACAAAAAATACGCGAAACTGAAAAAGAAACATTATATAATGAATTTGCTGATAAAAAAGATGATATCATTACAGGTATTGTTGATCGTGTTGAACCTAAATTTGCTATTATCAATATTGGAAAAACTGGAGCATTTTTAGGACTAAATCAACAAATTCCTGGAGAAACATTACATGAAGGACAACATGTCAAAGTATATGTAAGTGACGTTGATCGTGGAACTAAAGGAACACATATCGTTGTAAGCAGAACAGAACCACAATTTGTAAGAAGATTATTTGAATTAGAAGTTCCTGAAGTTTATGATGGTACAGTTGAAATTAAATCTGTTTCTCGTGAACCTGGTGAAAGAAGTAAAATTGCTGTATACACTGCAGTTGAAGGATTAGATCCTATTGGTTCTTGTGTTGGACCTAAGGGTTCAAGAGTTAAAAACGTTGTTGATGAATTACATGGTGAAATGATTGATATCGTTGAATGGTCAAGTGACCCAGTTGTTTATATTTCACATGCATTATCACCTTCAGATGTGTTAACTGTTTCTGTTGATGAAGAAAAACATAGTGCGTTAGTTATTGTACCTGATGATCAATTATCATTAGCTATTGGTAAACGTGGTCAAAATGCTCGTTTAGCAGTAAGACTTACTGGATGGAAAATTGATATTAAATCATTATCTGAAGCAACTGAATTAGGGTTAATGGAAAAAATTCAACAAAAAGAAGAATTACCTGTTGATGAAACATTCCAAGATGAATTTGCTCAAGAAATGCTAGATAACCAAGAAGAAAAAGAAACTGTTGTTGAAGAAAAAGAAAATATCGAAAATGAAGTTGAAGAAGTCACTTCAGAATCCGATGTAGAAGATTATGAAGATTTTGATGATTATGAAGATGATGAATACAGTAAATATGATGAAGATATCGACTATGACGAATATGACAAATATTATGATGAAGATTAGGATGAGATAGAATGAGAAAAATTCCACTTAGAAAATGTCTTGCAACAAATGAACAATTACCTAAAAAAGAATTAATTCGTGTTGTAAGAAATAAAGAAGGTCAAGTATTTGTAGATGCTACTGGTAAAATGAATGGACGAGGTGCTTATTTAAAAAGAAGCTTAGAAGCAATCGAAATTGCTAAAAAGAAAAAAGTTTTATCTCGTTCTTTACAAGTAGAAATTCCTGATGAAATTTTTGAGGAGTTAAAAAAATATTGTGATGAATAAAAAATATTTAAATTTATTAGGGCTTGCTAATGTTGCAAAGGGAATTGTTTCAGGAGAAACTTTGATAAAAAGTATCGCTGCAAATGAAACAAAACTTGTTGTTATTGCAAATGATGCTAGTGCTAATACTAAGAAAAAAATTACTGATAAATGTCATTTTTATCATGTTGATTATTTCATTGTTGATGAAAATATTGAAACCATTTCAAAAGCAGTTGGAAAAAATAATCGCGTTGCATTAGGTATTACAAATCAAGGGTTTGCGAAAAAAATAAAAGAATTGATAGGAGGTTGATTTTATGGCAAAACAATTTAAAAAGAAAAAAGGTTCTCAAAAGAAGAAACAATTACAATCAAACTTTCCTGCAAAGAAAGAAACATCAGTAATAAAAGATGGTGTGATTTCCTATGAAGAAGGAATTACAGTTGGTGAACTAGCTGAAAAGCTAGGACAAACACCTGCTAATGTTATAAAAGTATTATTTTTATTAGGAACTATGGTAACAATCAATTCATCATTAAATGATGAACAAGTTGAATTAATTTGTTTAGAATATGGTTGTGAATGTGAAAAACATGTTCCAGTAGATGAAGTTAATTTTGAAAATATTGAAGTTGTGGATGATGAAGCTGATTTACAACCAAGATGTCCAGTTGTAACAATTATGGGACATGTTGATCATGGAAAAACAACATTACTAGATACTATTAGAAAATCTGCAGTTGTTGATGGTGAATTTGGTGGTATTACTCAACATATTGGTGCTTATCAAGTAGAAGTAAACGGTAAAAAAGTTACATTTTTAGATACACCAGGTCATGAAGCTTTTACAGCAATGAGAGCACGTGGAGCACAAGTGACTGATATTGTTATTATCGTTGTTGCTGCTGATGATGGTGTGATGCCTCAAACAAAAGAAGCTATTGACCATGCAAAAGCTGCAGGAGTTCCTATCGTTGTTGCAATTAATAAGATTGATAAAGAAGGTGCTGATCCTGAAAGAATTAAAGCTGAAATGGCTGAAGAAGGATTATTACCTGAAGAATGGGGTGGAGATACTGTTTATTGTGAAATCTCTGCTAAAAAGAAAATTGGTATTGAAGAGTTATTAGAAACATTAACGGTTGTTGCTGAATTAGCTGATTTAAAAGCAAATCCTAATCGTTATGCATATGGTAGTGTTGTTGAGGGTAAACTTGATAAAGGTAGAGGAGCTGTTGCAACATTATTGGTTGAAAACGGAACTTTACGTGCAAGCGATCCAATCGTTGTTGGTGCTGCTTATGGTAGAGTAAGACAAATGTTAGACGATAAAGGACGTGTTATTAAAGAAGCATTACCAGGTACACCAGTAGAAATTACAGGTTTAAATGAAGTTCCTGTTGCCGGTGATAAATTTATGGTTTTCGAAACTGAAAAACAAGCACGTAGTGTTGGTGAAACACGTATGAAAGCTAAAATTGAAAAAGATCGTAATTCTGGAGCTGCTTTATCTCTTGATGATTTGTATTCTCAAATTAAAGAAGGTCAAATTATTGATTTAAATATTATTGTTAAAGCGGATGTACAAGGAACTGCAGAAGCTGTAAAAGCTTCATTAGAAAAAATCGATGTAGATGGTGTGCGTGTTAACGTTATTCGTTCAACTGTTGGTGCAATTTCTGAATCTGATGTTATTTTAGCAAGTGCCTCTCAAGCAATTATTTATGGTTTTAATGTAAGACCAGATGCAAAAGTTAGAAATAAAGCAGAAGAAGAAAATGTTGAAATTCGTCTTCATAATGTTATTTATAAAATGGTTGAAGAAATTGAAACTGCAATGAAAGGTATGTTAGCACCAGAATATCATGAAGTAATTACTGGTCAAGCAGAAATTAGACAAGTTATTAAAGCAAGTAAAATAGGAAATATCGCAGGATGTTATGTTACCGATGGTTCAATTAAAAGAAACTGTGGTATTCGTTTGATTCGTGATGGTATTGTTATATACGAAGGAAAACTTGCTTCACTTAGACGTTTTAAAGATGATGTTAAAGAAGTCAATGCTGGTTTTGAATGTGGTTTAAACATTGAAAACTATAATGATATTAAAGAAGGCGATATCATTGAAGGTTATGTTATGGAAGAAGTAGAAAAGAAATAGGAGTTGAGTCTTATGTCATTAAAAACAGATAGAATAAATACTCAAATTTTAAGAGAAGTTTCTTTGATTTTACAAAATGAAGTACGTGATAGAGATTTACGTATGTGTACAATTACTGCTGTTGAAACAACAAATGATTTATCTATTTCTAAAGTGTATGTTACTTTTTTAGGAAAAAATTATAATCAAGAAAAAGGAATGGAAGCATTAGAAAGATCTAAAGGATTCATTCGTAATTTACTTGCTAAAAAATTAAAAGTAAGAAAGTGTCCTGAATTACATTTTGTTTTAGATACTTCTTTAGAATATGGAAATAAAATTGAAAGTATTATTAATTCATTACATGAAAAAGATTAGAAATAATCTTTTTCTTTTTTTTAGAATTTATTTTATGATATAATGAAAATACTGATAGGAGGATTATTATGGTAGAATTATCTAATGATTTATTAACTGTTTCTTTACATCCAAAAGGAGCAGAAATTATTTCAATTAAAGGAAAAAAAGATCAATTGAATTATATGTGGAGAAGAGATGCATCTCAATGGGCAAACAGTGCACCTATTTTATTTCCAATTGTTGGAGCAATAAAAAATGATACATGTGTGATTAATGGTAAAGAGTATCATATGACGCAACATGGTTTTGCAAGACACAATGAATTTGAAACAAACCAAGTTAGTGATACTGAAGTAATATTCTCATTAAGATCTAATGATGAAATTATAAAACAATATCCTTTCTTATTTGAATTAAATGTCACATATAGACTTGTTGAAAATAAATTAAAATGTCATATTGAAGTAAAAAATACGGATCATCAACCTATTTATTTCCAAGTTGGAGGACATCCTGCTTTTGCTTGTCCATTTATGGAAAATGAATCAAGCAACGATTATTATTTAGAATTTTCAGAAAATGAAACATGTAATCGAAAAATAATTGATGTTGAAAAAAGAGGTATGTCAAGAGTTGAAAAACCTTTCTTTGATAATGAAAAAAGATTTTTTGTTAGACAAGAGCTTTTTAATACAGATGCAATTGTTATTAAAAATTTTAAATCAGAAAATATTGCTCTTAAATCATTAAATCATGATAAATCAATTGTTTTTCATATGAATGGTTTTGACCATGTTGGACTTTGGGCCGCAAAACATGTTGGTGGATTAATTGCTATTGAACCATGGGTTGGACATGCTGACTATACTGATTTTAATGGTGAATTTAAAGAAAAAGAAAGTTGTGTTGAATTACCTGTTGGTAAAAATTTTGAAGTTGAATTTGCTGTAGAAATTAACCAATAATGACAATTTTTTTAACTTTTGTAGATTATACTTTGCTTATGAAAGTTAAACTTATAGAATGTACTCATGAATTAGACTTACAAGATGAAATTAATGATTTTCTTAAACTGGGATATCATATAATACGGATGCATTATTGTGTTGCAATGTGTTTTTCATCTGAATTAGAATACTCTTTTAGTTGTTTAATTGAATATGATGATAAAGGTCCTAAATAAAAGGACTTTTATTTTTGCATAGATTTTATATTATTGGTTAAAATAATTAACGGAGGTGAAACATATGGCAAAAGATGTAAGATGTTCAGTTACGACATGTGCATATCATGATTCTAATAATAAATGTTTGGCCAATGAGATTAAAGTTTCAAAATGTAATTGTAGTTCACCATGTGATGAGCAAGAAACAGAGTGCGGAACTTTTAAATTAAAATAGGATTATTTCCTATTTTAATTTTTTTTTATTGTCTCTATGTTATAATATAAAAGGTGATTATATGAAAAATAGATTAATTATTTTTTTATCTTTATTTATTTTATTAGGTTGTTCAAGTCAAAAAAATACAACATCTTATTCAAAAAAACAATATAATGAATATGTTAGTTATTATAATCGTTTAAAGATGTCTACTTCATTTGATGAAAGCTGTGATGATTGTTCAATTCAATTAGTTACTAATAAAATATCAAATAAAAAAATACGGTATGATATTATCATTAATAATCCTGTTATTGAAATGAAAAATATTAAAGCAATCGCATTTATTGATAAAAAGGATAAAAATATTCCGAGTATTGGTTTATTAGAAAAGGATACTTTTTCATTAAAGCCTAATTATATTGATAAGAAGAATGGTTATTATAAAGGCATCAATTTATCAGGAACAACATCCAAAAACAAATTTGATGTTAAGCTCTATTTAACATATAACACAGAGGATAAACAAATAGAAAGGTATATTATTTTACATGGTAATGCGACTTGATAAATTATTAGCTCATTATGGTATCGGAACTAGAAAAGAAGTAAAAAATTATATTAGAAAAGGTTTTGTTACTGTTAATGGAAGTATTATAAAAAAGGATGATTTTAAAGTAGATTATGAAACAGATAAAATTATCTTTGATGGTGAGCTTATTACATATAAACCATATGTCTATATTATGCTTAATAAACCTGCTGGTTATGTTTCTGCTACAAAAGATAATGTTCATCCTACAGTTGTTGATTTGATTTATGGTTATGAACAGTATGATTTATTTCCAGTAGGAAGGTTAGATTTGGATACGGAGGGTTTATTATTACTAACAAATGATGGAGATTTTGCACATAAGTTATTAGCACCTAGTCGACATCATTCTAAATTGTACTATGCATGTGTCGAAGGAATAATGGATGAAAATGATATTTTAAAGTTTAAAGAAGGAATTACTATTGATCATTATAGATGTCAAAGTTCAAATTTATCCATTATAAAAACTGAAGATAATACATCTGAAGTATTAATTGAAATTTTTGAAGGAAAGTTTCATCAAGTGAAAAAAATGGTAGAAAGTGTCGGTAAAAAAGTAACTTATTTAAAAAGGTTACAGATGAAGAATTTAAAATTAGATACTTCTTTACAAATTGGAAAATTTAGAGAATTATCCGAAGATGAATTAGTCGACTTAATGAATGATTTGTGATACTATTTGTATAAAAAATAAGGAGGATTTTTTGTGAGATTAAGAAACAACCCAAAAGCTTATGAAATTATGGAAGAGAATGCTGATTTAGTTATCTTAAAGCCTGAAGAACATAAAGGTCATTATCATGATATATTTGAAATAAATCAGCCATTATATATAGAAATTGGAATGGGGAAAGGCGATTTTATTTATCAAAATGCTTTAAAACATCCAGAAAACAATTACATAGGGATTGAAAAATTTCCAAGTGTCTTAGCAGCAGCAATTAATAAAATTAATAAAAATCAATCATTGCCTAATTTAAAATTAATGCATTTTGATGCAATTGAATTAGAAAATGTTTTTGAAAATGGTGAAATTGATCATTTATTTTTAAATTTTAGTGATCCTTGGCCCAAAAAAAAACATGCAAAAAGACGTTTAACGTCTTCAGCGTTTTTAAATGTTTATCGTCGATTATTGAAAAAAGATGGTGTTATTGAATTTAAAACAGATAATCGAGGTCTATTTGAATATTCATTACAGTCAGTAACAGAAAATAATTATCATTTAGATTATGTTTCTTTAGATTTACATAATTCTCCAGAAGCAGGTGATAATATTATGACAGAATATGAAAGAAAATTTTCAGTAAATGGACCTATTTATAAAATGATTATTAGTGATTGTAAGGAGTAAAAAAATGGATCAATTAATTGAAATAAACTCATTAGAAGAATATGAAAAAGCTATTCAAACAAAATCAATCATCTTATTTACAGCTTCTTGGTGTCCTGATTGTATGTTTATCAAACCTTTTATAGGTAATGTTGTAAAAAAATATCCAAATTTTACATTTTATAGTATTAATAGAGATTATTTTATTGATTTATGTCAAGATTTAGATATTTTAGGAATACCTTCTTTTGTCAGCTATGAAAATGGACAAGAGACAGGTCGCTTTGTAAGTAAATTAAGAAAAACGCAAGAAGAAATAGAAACATTTATACAATCAATAAAATAAAGTGTATTGAAGGAAGGAGTTATTATGTTTAAACATTTTTTTAAAAAATCAAACGATGATGATATTTTTGAAACTGTAGACCCAATTGTTGAACAAAGAAGAAATGAAAAGTTTTCTAAACCACTTATTTATGACGAAGAATTTAAAAAAGAAGAAGTTACTAAAAAAAGTGAAGGTCAACAAGTACCAAAAGAAACTACTTCCAAAAATGTTAAAAAGGTTGAAAAAAAAGTAGAAAAGAAAGAAGAACCCGAAATTAAGAAAAATTATGAAATGATGGATATCATTTCTCCAATGTTTGGAATGCATGAAGAAAAAAAAGAAATAGTTAAAACAGTTAAGAAAAATTCAGTAAAAAAACCAAAGAAAAAAGATAATTCACTTGTTCAAGTAATATCTCCGTATTATGGTAATTTTGAAGAAAAAGAAGAAACAGATAGTGAAGCTGTTCTTACTGCTGTTGAAGATTCAAAAGATTTTCAAGATGAAACAAATACTGATGCTGAAAAAACAATAGAACCCGAAATCGTTGAAGAAGAAAAGCTTCCAACAGTTGAAGATAATTTAAGAAATATTGCTAAAATTGTTGAAGAAGAACAAGATCAACTTAAAATTATTGAGGAACGAACAGGGGAGTTTAAACTTGATTTTGGTCAAAAAAAATCAGAGGAACAAAATTCTTTAATTGATGAAATTGATGACAATATGTCTTTGGATGAATTGATGAGTCTGTATGAAAAGAAATTTAAGGATTAGTGATGATTAAAGGAATTGGTGTAGATATTTGTGATTTAAGAAGATTAAATCATTTGGATCAACTTGCAAAGAAAATTTTACATGTAGATGAATTTTCTTTGTATTTATCAAAAGGTAATGATAAAGCAAAAAGAGAATTTGTGGGTGGTAGATTTGCAGTCAAAGAGGCATTTGTAAAAGCAGCAGGTTATAAATCATTTAAGGAGATATGCTGTTTAAATGATGAAAATGGTAAACCCTATATTAAAGATGAGCCTTGTCATGTTTCTATTTCTCATGAAAATCATTATGCAGTTGCCTTTGTTGTTATTGAAAATAATGACCCTAATCAATAAAGTATAGAGTAATAAAACATTAATAAATATATCTTAGGATATATTTATTAATGTTTTTTATTTGTTTTTTAGTCGTTTAAATAGACCTTTTAGTCGATTTAGCATGATTATTTTTTTATAAGAACTATGATAATACTAAGGAGGATCGTTTATGTTAAATTCAATTTCTTTAGTAGGAAAAATAGTAAAAAATGTATATCATGTTGAAAACATGGCTTTTATTGACATTGAGGTTAAAAGACCATTTCCTGAGGAGATAGGAAAAGAAAAATTTGATGTTTTTTCTATTGCTTTGTGGAAGGGGCTCGAAGACATGATGTCTGATGTTACTCAAATTGGAATGATTATTGCTGTTAGAGGGCGTTTAATAGCTAATAAATTTACAATGGCTAATTATGATTTTAAAGAAGTGATTATATATGGAGAACTCATTGAAATTTTAAACAAATATTTTTAAATAAATAAATTGTCATTTATATTGTTTTTTGATAAAATCTATTATTGAAAGTCGGTGAAAATAAATGACAATTAATCAAGATAAAATAAGAAATTTTTCAATCATAGCGCATATTGATCATGGGAAAAGTACTTTAGCGGATCGTATTTTAGAAATGACCGGTGCGGTTTCAAATAGAGAGATGAAGGCTCAACTATTAGACAGCATGGAGTTAGAACGTGAAAGAGGCATTACAATCAAATTGAATGCTGTTCAACTTCAATACAAAGCAAAAGATGGAAATACCTATCTTTTACATCTTATTGATACTCCTGGCCATGTCGATTTTACTTATGAAGTATCTCGTTCATTAGCTGCATGTGAAGGAGCAGTGTTAGTTGTAGATGCAGCACAAGGTGTGGAAGCACAAACATTGGCAAATGTCTATTTGGCTTTAGATAATGATTTGGAAATTTTACCAGTTATAAATAAGGTAGATTTACCTAGTGCAAACCCTGAACATGTTATTCAAGAAATCGAAGATGTTATTGGATTGCCTGCAGACCATGCACCTCGTATCTCGGCTAAAAGTGGCTTAAACGTTGAAGATGTGTTAGAGATGATTGTTAAAGAGGTTCCTGCACCAAGTGGGAATATTAATCATCCTACTCAAGCACTTATTTTTGATTCATTTTATGATAGCTATAGAGGTGTTGTTGTATTCGTTAGAATTAAAGAAGGATCTATAAAGGTTGGAGATACAATTAAATTTATGGCTACAGGAGCTACTTACGAAGTAACTGAATTAGGTGTAAGAACTCCTGCAGAAGTTAAAAAAGATAAATTAGTTTGTGGGGAAGTTGGATGGATATCAGCTTCTATTAAATCTATTCAAAATGTTCATGTAGGGGATACAATAACAACTTTAGAAAATGAAAGTCATGAGCAATTGCCAGGGTATAGAAAGTTAAATCCTATGGTTTATTGTGGATTATATCCAGTTGATAATTCTAAGTATAAAAATTTACGAGAAGCATTGGAAAAAATACAACTTAGTGATTCGTCTCTTGTCTTTGAACCAGAAACATCACAAGCATTGGGATTTGGTTTTAGATGCGGTTTTTTAGGATTATTACACATGGATGTTATTCAAGAAAGATTAGAAAGAGAGTTTGATTTAGAACTTATTGCTACTGCACCATCTGTTATTTATAAAGTATTTTTAACAGATAAAACAATGGTTGAAATTGACAATCCTGCAATGATGCCATCTCCACAAGTAATAAATTATATTGAAGAGCCTTATGTAAAAGCTTCAATTATGACTCCAAATGAGTATATTGGATCTATCATGGAACTATGTCAATCAAAACGAGGAGAATATGTTGATATAGATTATATTGATGAAACACGTCGTAATATTATTTATAATATTCCTTTATCAGAAATTGTTTATGATTTCTTTGATAAATTGAAATCTAGTACAAAGGGATACGCCTCATTTGATTATGAATTAATAGGATATCGAGAAAGTAAATTGCAAAAAATGGATATTTTATTAAATGGTGATGTTGTAGATGCTTTATCATCTATTGTTCATAAAGATTTTGCTTATTCAAGAGGAAAAGTAATTTGTGAAAAATTAAAAGAAATTATTCCAAAACAAATGTTTGAAGTTCCTGTACAAGCAGCATTACAAGGTAAGATCATTGCAAGAACTACAATTAAGGCAATGCGTAAAAACGTCCTTGCTAAATGTTATGGTGGGGATATTTCGCGTAAAAAGAAACTTCTAGAAAAACAAAAGGAAGGTAAAAAGAGAATGAAGGCAGTAGGAAGTGTTGAAATTCCACAAGAAGCTTTCATGGCAATATTATCAGTTGATGATGAATAAATAGCAGCAATCGCTGCTATTTTAAATATGTTAAATATGTTAAATAAATTTATATTATCGATTAATTCAAATTTACTAATAATCTAAAGTATAATATAATTGTTCAAGGAAGGAGGAAAAATATGCCAAAGTTTTTTAACAAAAAAACTGCTACTGTAAGATTTCATGGATTTAATGAAGAAAAGAAATATCAAAATAGTAAATCTGATATAATTGTATCTAAAAGATTAATTGAACTAATTGCTGTGACACTTGTTTTAATTTTTATTTTAATTATTAGATTGGCTTATGTACAATTAACTCAAGCTGATACATTAGAAGTCAAACTGGAAACTTATGGAAGTACAACATATACAAATGATGCACCGCGTGGAGAAATCTATGATCGTAATTATACAAAAATCATGGGTAATCAAAATGTTATTTGTGTTGATTATTATGCACCTAAAAAAATTACAAATAAAGAAATTACGTATATTGCAAAATTTTTAAGTGAAAAAATTACAATTGACTTTTCTAAAAATAACGTTAATAACATTACTGAAAGAAATATAAAAGATTATTTTATTATTGCTCATGAAAAATTAGCAGAATCTTTGTTAAGTGACAAAGAGTTAAAAAAATTAAAAACAGAAAACCCTGATGATGCTGATTATTCTAAGGCAAAAACCAATTTGATTGTTTCTAAATTATCTATGGAATATATATATCAAAATATGACACAAGATGAAATAGAACAAACACGTTTTGAATATTTAATGAAACGATGTAAAACAGGTTCTGTAACTTTAGTAGAAGGGATTACAGTCGAAGAAGCTAGTGTTATAGGAGAAAATACAAATATTTTAAAAGGTATTCAAATAAGTAGTGGGTGGTCTCGTCAATCAATGGTGAATGGTCAACTTGGCGCATTGATTGGAAAATTAACAACTAAAAGACAAGGATTGCCTACGGAATTAAAAACAGAATTACTTGCAAAAGGGTATACTGGTAATTCACGAGTCGGTACAAGTGGTTTAGAAAAACAATATGAAGATATTTTAAAAGCATCAAATTCATCATATTCTGTTAAATATAATAGTAATGGTGATCCTATTATCACAAACAATGTTAATGGTGAAAAAGGAGATAACATTCGCTTATCTATTGATTTAGAGTTACAATCTTTTGCTGATGAACTTATTACTAATGAATTAACGACATGTAATAGCTTTAATACTTATTTCAATAAAATGTATTTTGTAATGATGGATCCTAATAATGGAGAAATTTTAGTTATGTCAGCTAAAGAAATTAACAAAGAAACTGGCGAGGTCAAAGATATTTCTACAGGTAACTTTTTAGAAGCGGTAGAAATTGGTTCTACTTCAAAAGCGGGTACATTATATACAGGATTTAAAGAAAATATCATTGTTCCTAATACTTATTTTGTAGATGAGCCGCTTTGGTTTAAAGGTTCTACAAAAGCTAAACAATCATGGAAAACAATGGGAAACATTAATGAAATAGATGCGCTTGCTTGGTCATCAAATGTTTATATGTTTAGAATTGCTATGAAGTTAGCTGGTGTTGAATATGTACCTCATGGCGCTTTAAATGTTGATCTCAATCGTTTTGTCAAAACTCTCTCTACTATCAGAAGGGATTTTGGTGAATTAGGTTTAGGTGTTAAAACTGGATTGGATGTTCCAAATGAAAGTGACGGATATAAAGGAAGAGATACTGCCCCTGGGCATTTATTAGATGCATGTATCGGACAATATGACACATATACTCCAATTCAATTGGCACAATATACATGTACCCTTGCTAATATGGGTAAAAAAGTTCAACCTCATTTCCTTATTGAATCATTTAAAAGTGATGGAGAAGGAAATAGATACACAACTTATAAATTCAAAACAAATATTCAAGATGATGTTTCTTCACAGGCAGATGCATTTAAACAAATAAAAGCTGGAATGCGCGCATGTGTTACAAGAACAGATGGAACATCACATACGTATTGGTCAGAAAAGCCATATGCTGTTTATTG